>CALWYR010000035.1 GCA_944385805.1 uncultured Oscillospiraceae bacterium | reverse complement strand
TTATGTGCCTGCGGGTGCGCTCGCGCGTGTGTATGTCGCAGCAGAGGACGTTCTTCGCGTAGGCCACGATGGCCTCGGGTCTGTTGGCGAAGATTATCTCGCACTCCGCGCCCGCCTCGCGCACGACCTGCTCGTAGTACTCGACGTAGTCCACGCCGGTGAAGGGGTGCTTGACATAGCCGAACTTCTCGCGGTACTCGCTGAGCGTGAGCACGTCGCGCCAGGGGTCGACGCCGGCCTCGTCGAGCGCGTCCTCGTCGAAGAGGTGGTTGCCGACCTCGTCGCTGGGGTAGCTGAGCTGAATGACGACCTTCTTCGCGCCCATGGCTATGCCGCGCAGGCATATCGCGAAGCGGTTGCGCGAGAGGATAGGGAACACGACGCCCACGGTGCCGCCGCCGAGCTTGGCGCGCACGTCCGCGGCGATGTCGCCGACGGAGGCGTAGTTGCCGTCCGCGCGGGCGACCACGCTCTCGGTGACCGCGACGACGTCGCGGTCGTGCAGCTCAAAGCCGTCCTCGCGCATGGCGGAGAGCACGCTCTCGACCACTACGGAGACAATGTCGTCGCCCTCGCGGATAATCGGGGCCCGCACGCCCCGGGAAATAACACCGGACATATTTCTTCCTCCAAACAACAGGTATACGGCGGATTGGCCGCCGCGATTACATACACTAATATAATAAACTCATTTTCCCTTTCAGTCAACCGTATCGGCGTTAAGAAAAGGAAAAAACGCCCGGAGACGCATGGGCCTCCGGGCTTATGGGAAAGAGAGAATCGGGGGGCGTATCTTTTCGCCGCTCCCGCCGCAGCCGGCGGGAACACGCTCGCCGCGGCCGGCGAGGCACACGCCGCGGCCCGTGCGGGACCGGCCGCCTCGCAAAGCCGGACATCGCGCAAATCAGTACTGTATCATGTAGCGCCGCAGCTCCCAGTCGGTGACCTGGGTGCGGTACTCGTCCCACTCGCGCATTTTGCCCTCCACGTAGCGCGGGAAGACGTGCTCGCCGAGCGCGGCGGCCATGAGCGGGTCGCTCTCGAGGGCCTGTACGGCCTCCTCGAGCGAGCCCGGCAGGTTGTCTATGCCGTTTTCGAGCCGCGTCGCGGCGTCCATGGCGAAGATGTTCTCCGTAATCTCCGCGGGCGCTGCAAGGCCGCGCTCTATACCGTCGAGCCCCGCGGTGAGGCAGAGCGCGAGGGCGAGGTAGGGGTTGCAGGCCGGGTCGGGGTTGCGGAGCTCGACGCGCGTGCTCTGGCCGCGGGAGGCGGGGATGCGGATAAGCGCGGAGCGGTTCGAGGCGCTCCAGGCGAGGTAGCAGGGCGCCTCGTAGCCGGGTACCAGGCGCTTGTAGCTGTTCACCAGCGGGTTCGTCACCGCCGTCATGCCGCGCGCGTGGGCGAGCAGCCCGGCGATGAAGCTGTAGCACTCCGCGGAGAGGCCGCGCTCGCCCTCCGGGTCGCAGAAGAGGTTTTTGCCCTCGCGGAAGAGGGACATATTCGTGTGCATTCCCGAGCCGTTTATGCCGAAAACGGGCTTGGGCATGAAGGTCGCGTGCAGGCCGTGCTGCTGCGCGAGGGTCTTGACCGCCATGCGGAAGGTCATGATGTTGTCCGCCGCCGTGAGGGCGTCGGCGTACTTGAAGTCTATCTCGTGCTGCCCGGCGGCCACCTCATGGTGGCTGGCCTCTATCTCGAAACCCATCTGCTCGAGCGCCATGCAGATGTCGCGGCGCACGAGCTCGCCGTGATCGACCGGGCCGAGGTCGAAGTAGCCCGCCTCGTCGCCGGTGCGCGTGGTGGGGCGGCCCTTGCCGTCCGTCTCGAAGAGGAAGAACTCGCACTCGGGGCCGACGTTGAAGGTGCAGCCCATGTCCGCGGCCCTTTTGAGCGCGCGCTTGAGCACGCCGCGCGGGTCGCCGATGAAGGGCGTGCCGTCGGGGTTATAGACGTCGCAGATTAGCCGCGCCGTCCTCTCCCCGCCCCGCACCCAGGGCAGGATGGCGAAGCTGGCCGGGTCGGGGTAGAGGTACTGGTCGCTCTCGTGGATGCGGGTGAAGCCCTCTATGGAGCTGCCGTCAATCATGATTTGGTTGTTGAGAGCCTTCTCCAGCTGGCTGGAGGTGATGGCGACGTTCTTCAGCTGGCCGAAGATGTCAGTGAACTGCATGCGGATAAACTCGACGTTCTCATCTGCGACGAGGCGCAGGATGTCCTTCCTGGTGTAATTGCCCATAGCTGTACTCTCCTTTGCTTATCATGATTGGGGGCTGGAGCAAAAAAGGGCGAAGGCGTCCTGGAGAAGTGTTCTCTCCGGACGCCTTTGCCCTTTGATGACGTGATGATAACCCCCGCGCGGGGATTTGTCAAGGGCGGATGCGCGGATTTGTGAAAAAGTGCCGCACTTCGCCCCTGCAAAACGCCAAAGTACGTATATTTCAGATAAACCCTTTACGAGCGGCGCGCCGTCTGGTATAATTGGGTCAATCACAGCTTGTCGAATAGAGGGGGATCCTTCTCATGAAGTACACCGCAGCAATATTAACGGTCAGCGACCGCTGTTCCCGGGGCGTGCGCGAGGACGTGACCGGCCCCGCCCTGGCCAAGCTCCTCACCGACGACGGGTGGGAGATTGTCACAACCAACATCGTGCCGGACGAGTTCGAGATAATCAAGGGCGAGCTGGTGCGCTGCAGCTATGACCTCGACGTCTGCCTGGTGCTCACGGCGGGCGGCACGGGCTTTTCGCGCCGCGACGTTACGCCGGAGGCCACCGAGGCCGTTATAAACCGCGTCGCGCCCGGCATACCGGAGGCCATGCGCAGCGCCGCGCGCGAGGTGTCCACCGGCGGCATGCTCTCCCGCGGCATCGCCGGGCTGCGCGGCGGCACGCTCATTATCAACCTGCCCGGCAGCGTCAACCCGGCCACAGCCAGCCTGAAGGCCATCATGCCCGCCCTCAAGCCCGGCGTCGACCGGCTGAGGCGCGAGAGCTGAACCATATAAGCGCAAAGAGCCCGGAGACTGGCTGTCTCCGGGCTCTCTTTTTAAAGATTGGGGAACCAGGCCTCTATCGGCCTCACGCCCTTGAGCGCGAGGGCCAGTGCCGTGCTCGCGGCTATGCCCAGCGCGCCCTGCGCAAGGTTGGACGGCACCCCCGCCAGCGCGCCGGCCAGCGAGCCGACCAGCAGCGCGTCATAGAGCCAGTAGCCCGCGACCATCACGGCCTCGGCGGCGACGCCGGCGGCTATCAGCGTCCAGAGCTTTTTGCCGCCCCTGACATAGATGAACGCGGCCAGCGCGGCCATGAGCGCCTTTATCACCAGCGTCGCGGGCACATAGGCGGTGTAGCCGAAGACCAGGTCGGCCAGGGCCGTGCCGATGCCGCCCGCCGCCGCGCCGTAGGCCCCGCCCAGCAGGTAGGCGCCCAGCAGCACTATCGTGTCGCCCAGGTTGAGATATCCGCCCGTGGGGCTGGGCACGCGGATGACAAGCGTGGCCACGCAGGAGAGCGCCGCCAGCAGCGCCGTCATCACCAGCGCGCGCGTGCGTATATTTACGTTCTTCTCCGAATTCATGGAGCTCACCTCGCAATATGCTTGCATTTTACGGCATACGTGATATTATTGGAATACTCACTTTTGACTTTTTTAATCATACCAGAGGCGCGATATGCTGACTTATGACATGGAAGCGCGCGGCGCCCTGCCGCGATATGAATACATCTACCGCTGCATCAGGCGGGACATACTCTCCGGCGAGCTCGCCTCGGGCGAGAAGCTGCCCGGCAAGCGGGCGCTGGCCGAGCACCTGGGCGTCTCAGTGATAACCGTGGGCGCGGCCTATGACCAGCTGGAGGCGGAGGGCTGCGTTGAGGCGGTGCCGAGGCGGGGCTTTTTTGTCAGCGAGAGCGTGAGCTCGCCTCCGCCGGCGGCGGCCGGGGGAGAAGGCGGGCCCGGGCGCGAGAGCGTGGACGAGTGGCGTCTCGACCTGCGCTCGGGCAGGGTCGATCCCGCGCTCTTCCCCGTGGGCGTCTGGGCGCGGCTGACTCGCCGGGCCCTGGCCGAGAGCAGCCCGGCCCTGCTGCGCAGCGTGCCGCACGAGGGGCTCTACGAGCTGCGGGAGGCGATAGCGCGCTATCTGCGCGGCAGCCGGGGGCTGGCCGCGGACGCGGAGCGCATAGTAATTGGCGCGGGCTCGGAGCAGCTTTATCTCATGCTCGGCCAGCTCTTCGCGGGGGAGACGGTGGCCGTGGAGGACCCGGGCTACGCGAAGATACGCGAGGTCTATTCCCGCTCCCCGCTGCGCTGCCGGTGCGTGAGCCTGGACGCGCAGGGCATGGACGTGGAGGCCCTGCGCGCGAGCGGGGCGGCGGTAGCGCACATCTCCCCGGCGCACCAGTACCCCACGGGCGTGGTCACGACCCTGCAGCGGCGGCTGGGCCTCCTCGCCTGGGCGGGGGAGACGGGCGGCTACATCGTCGAGGACGACTACGACAGCGAGCTGCGCCTCACGCACCGGCCCCTGCCCGCCCTGGCGGGGCTCGACCGCGAGGGGCGGGTCATATACATGAACACCTTCTCACAGACTCTGGCGCCCGGCCTGCGCGTGAGCTACCTGCTGCTGCCCGAGCGGCTGGCCGCCCGCTGGCGGGAGACGCTGGGCTTCTACTCCAACGCGGTGCCCGCCCTCGAGCAGGAGGTGCTCGCGCGCTTCATCTCCGGCGGATACTATGAGCGGCATCTGGCGCGGCTGCGCAAGACCTGCCGCGAGCGGCGAGCGGCGCTGCTCGCGGCCCTGGCGGAGGGGCCGCTGGCCGGGCGCGTGGAGCCGGAGGACTCCGGCGCGGGGCCGCACCTGCTGCTGCGCCTGCGCACGGAGGAGAGCGACGCGGCGCTGAAGGAGCGCGCGGCGCGCATGGGCCTGAGGCTGGCCTTCCTCTCCGACTTTGCCGCCGACGCCGCCCGCGCGGAGCAGCACGCGCTGGTGCTCAACTACGCCGCCCTTTCCCGGGAGCGGCTGCAAGAGGCCGCGCGCGCCCTCGCCGGGCTGCTGGCCTGAGCCGCCGGGGAATAAAGGGCGAGCCCCCTTGCGGCTGCAAGGGGGCTCGCCCCATAAAAGGCTATTTGCCGGAGCGGCCGGCTCAGACGCCCATGGCCGCGGAAATCTGCTGCAGGGTCTGGAGCCCGACGGTCTTGTTCACCAGCTTGCCGTCCTGGAAGTAGAGCAGGGTGGGGATGCTCATGATGCCGAACTGGGCGGCAAGGGCGGGCTCGGCGTCCACGTCGACCTTGCAGACGCTGACCTCGGGGTGGGCCTCGGCGAACTGGTCGAGAATAGGCGCCTGCATGCGGCAGGGGCCGCACCAGCTGGCCCAGAAGTCGACGACGACCTTGCCGGACGCGACGGCGGATTCAAAGCTGCTCTTGTTGAGATGAGTGACTGCCATTTTATTTTTCCTCCTTGGTTTTGTTTTCTACGTATTTGCAGGCGCTGAGCCCGGCAAGGTTGCCCTCGCCCACGGCCTTCGCGACCTGATAGGGAGCCCCGACGACGTCGCCCGCGGCGAAGACGCCGGGCAGGTTGGCCGACATATCGGCGTCGACCGCGATGTGCCCGCCCTCGGTTTTGAGCCCGGGCAGAAGGCTGTCCGGCGCGAGTCCGCTGCGGAAGATGAACACGCCCTCGACCGGGTACTCGACGCCGTCCGCCGTAAGCCCGGTCACGCGCTCCGCGCCGCTTACGGCGTATTTTTTCGCGCGCGCGGAGTCGAAGTACTCCACCTCGCAGCCGATGGAGCGCAGGTACTCCGCCTCCTCGGGCGCGTCGGCGGAGAGCCCGACGACGGCCACGCGCTTCCCGCGGTAGAGCATCCCGTCGCAGGTGGCGCAGTAGCTCACTCCGCGGCCCAGATACTCAGCCTCGCCGGGGAATGGCTTGGCCCGCGTGAGCCCGCCCGCGAGCACCACGCTGCGCCCCTGCACGAACTCCGAGCCCACGCTGACGCCGAAGACGCCGCCGAGGTCGGCGACCGCCAGCGCCCGCCCTCGCATGAGCTTCACGCCCGAGTCGAGCGCGTGGCGGATAAAGGCCTCGACCAGCTCGGGGCCGGTCGCGTTGTGGAAGCCCGGGTAGTTGTCCACGTGTTCGGCCTTGTAGAGCGGGCTGTCCTCCGGCGCGGTGGTGACGATGAGCGCCGTCTTGCCCCGGTGGCGCGCGGTTAGCGCCGCGGAGACCCCGGCGGGGCCGGCGCCTATGATGATGAGGTCAAATATCTCGTCCATACAAAGCCTCCTGACTTAGCTTATACCGCCGGCGGCGGACTCATTCGCCTTTTTGCAGCCGCCGCCGATCGCCTCGCGCACATAGCCGCACAGCTGCTCGGGGCTGTCGTCAAAGCCGCGCTCTATCCAGCGGCAGATGACGCCGAAGTACCCGTAGGAGTAGAAGCTCCTGAGATAGTCGTTGCCGCCCGCGGGCACGGCCGCGGCGGTGAGGCGCTCAAAGGCCCGGCGCAGCGCGCCCTCCAGCCCGTTGCGGTACATGAGCAGCACCAGCTCGCGGCTCTCGTAGATGTAGCGCAGCAGCGTGCAGCCGATGTCGCACTCCGCCTCCTCACGGTGCAGCAGCTCATAGCGCTCCCAGTCGTAGCAGAGCTTGAAGAGCAGCAGCTCGTCCATGCTCCCCTTGCAGTCGCAGTGGCGGTAAAAGGTGGTGCGGCCCACGCCGGAGAGCTCGCAGACCTCGCTAACGCCGATCTCTGCCCAGGGGCGCTCCTGCATCAGCCGGATGAGCGCGTCCGCCAGGCAGAGCTTGACAAAGGCCGTCTGGTTCTTCTTCACTTGGCGCTCACCTCCGCGATAGACTGGAACAGGCGTATTTAAACGGAACAACTGTTCCTGATGGGTACATAATAACCTATCCCGCGCCATTTGTCAAGAGGCTTAGGCGAAAAATTTCCGGGCTTGTAAAGCGGGGGCATTTAAGATATAATATGACGAGTTCACTACAGAAATAAGGGTGAAGAATATGGACGAAACTTCCCGTAACTTTATAGAGCAGTTTGTGGCCGAGGACATCGCGCCCGGCGGGCGATATGAGGGCCGGCAGGTGCACACGCGCTTCCCGCCCGAGCCCAACGGCTACCTGCACATCGGCCACTGCAAGGCGCTCATTATCGACTTCGGCACCGCCGAGCGCTTCGGAGGCATCTGCAACCTGCGCATGGACGACACCAACCCCGCCAAGGAGGACACCGAGTATGTTGACGCGATAAAGGAGGACATCCACTGGCTGGGCTTCGACTGGGGCGACAGGTTTTACTACGGCTCGGACTACTTCGAGCAGACCTACGAGTACGCCGAGGAGCTCATCAAAAAGGGCCTCGCCTACGTCTGCGAGCTGACGCCCGAGCAGTTCCGCGAATACCGCGGCGACGTCAACACCCCGGCCCGCAGCCCCTGGCGCGACCGGCCCGTCGAGGAGAACCTCGACCTCTTCCGCCGCATGAGGGCGGGCGAGTTCCCGGAGGGCAAATACACCCTGCGCGCGAAGATAGACCTCGCGAGCGGCAACTTCAACATGCGCGACCCGGTGCTCTACCGCATCCGCTACATTGAGCACCACCGCCAGGGCACCAAGTGGTGCATCTTCCCCATGTACGACTTCGCGCACCCCATTCAGGACGCGCTCGAGGGGATCACGCACTCGCTCTGCTCGCTCGAGTATGAGGACCACCGCCCGCTCTACGACTGGGTGGTCAACAACGTCTCCGTGCCCGGCAGGCCGAGGCAGATAGAGTTCGCGCGCCTCGGCATAAACTACACCGTCATGAGCAAGCGCAAGCTCAGGAAGCTGGTCGAGGAGGGCTACGTCTCCGGCTGGGACGACCCGCGCATGCCGACGCTCTGCGGCCTGCGCCGCCGCGGCTACACCGCGCGCTCGATTCGCGACTTCTGCGAGCGGATAGGCGTCGCCAAGGTGCCGAACACCGTCGAGTACGCGCTGCTGGAGAGCTGCCTGCGCGACGACCTCAACCAGCACGCCCAGCGCGCCATGGCCGTGCTGCGCCCGCTCAAGCTGACCATCGTCAACTACCCCGAGGGCGAGAGCGAGCTCATAGAGGTCGAGAACAACCCCAACGAGCCCGGGAGCGGCAAGCGCCTCGTGAGCTTCTCGCGCAATCTCTACATCGAGCGCGAGGACTTCATGGAGCACCGCGCGCCCAAGTATAAGCGCCTCTGCCCCGCCGAGGGCGGCGAGAGCTGCGCGCTGGAGTGCCGCCTCAAGGGCGCCTACCTCGTGCGCTGCGCGGGCTTTGTCAAGGACGAAAACGGCGAGGTCGTCGAGGTGCTCTGCGAGTACGACCCCGAAAGCAGCGGCGGCGACCCCGCCGACGGCCGCAAGGTCAAGGGCGCGACGCTCCACTGGGTGGACGCCGACAACTGCGCCGACGCCGAGGTGCGGCTCTACTCCAACCTCTTCTCCGACCCCGAGCCCGACGCCGCCGGCAAGGACTTCCTCGACTGCCTCAACCCCGGGAGCCTCGAGGTGCTGACCGGCTGCAAGGTCGAGAAGATGCTCGCCGACGAGAACAGCGGCACCCACTTCCAGTTCCTCCGCGAGGGCTACTTCGCCCGCGACAAGGACTCCACGCCCGAACACCCCGTCTTCAACCGCGCCGTGGAGCTCAAGGGCAGCTTCAAGCCCGAGAACAAATAACGCGAAAACCCAAGCCAAAGGCCCCGGACTTAGGTCCGGGGCCTTTTTTCATCCCTCGAGGGTTTCGAGGATGTCGTAGCTGTCGTTATCCGTGTAGTGCCACCACTCGGCGCTGTAGCCAGTAAAGCCGGCGTCGCTCATCACGCGCTCGAGCAGCCGCGAGCGCTCCGCCGCCGCGGCGCTCACGTCCGAGTAGTCGCGGTCGGCGAGAGGGGAGAAATCGTCGAAGCCGGAGGGCATCTCAACATGGCCGCCCTCCAGGGTGACGAGCGTTATGTCAACAGTGTTGCCCCGGCAGTGATTGCTGAGCCCGTTGGCGGGATCGGAGACATAGCGCGGGTCGGGACAGACCTCCCAAAGCCTCCACTGGGCTGCGACGGGTCGGTAAGCGTCCCAGATACAGAGGGAATATCCCATCGTATTGAGCGTCTCCTGTACGGCGGCGAGCTTTTTCGCGGTTGAATAGCGCAAATACGCTTCGCCGCTTTCATATATGGCCCGGCCGGTGAAGTTCTCCGGCGAGGCATAGCGCAGGTCAATATATATGTCGGGTATTATGTCAATAACTCTCACCATATCTCCGGGCGCCGGGGCGGCGGTAGGCGCGGGAGTGGGGGAGGGAGTGGTGGAGGGGGAGGCAGCGGCCACCGGAGTAGGCAGGGCCTCCGCCGGGGGAGCGCCGCAGGCGGAGAGCGCCAGCAGCAGGGCCAATATCAGCGCTGTCAAAGCCTTCATTTCACCACATCCACATACTCAATTCCATAGCTCGCCATCAGCCGCGCGTTGGCCGCGCTGATGCGCTCGCCCGCTATCACTATCGGCACCGCCGGGGGGCAGGTCGCCGCCGCCGAGGCCATCACGCGCCCGGCACAGAGCGAAACAGGTACGCTCTCGCGAGCCGCGAGCAGGGCGTCTCTTGGAGTTATGACAACCTCACCGGGCTCGGAAGGCGGCAGTGGAGAGCGCGGCGCGCGCCTTTCAAGCCCCGATAGCGCGGCGCCGATGCGCTCAAGCTCGCCCTGATTGAGCGCCGGGGTCAGCATCAGCACAAGCCAGTCGGGATCGGCGAACTCCGGCTCCACAGCGCCGGCGCGCAGCCGCGCCGCGAGCTCATGGCCGCTGTATCCCAGCTCATAGGCGGGTACGCTGACGCGCCAGGGGTCGGAGTCCGCGACGGGAATCCCATCCGCTCTCAGCCGGGCGCGCAGCTCGCCGCAAATACGGCAGAAACGTTCGGCTTCCTCGCCGTAATCGGCGCTTAGCCGCGCGTTTGCCGCGTCCAGCGAGGCCATAATAAGGTAGGAGGGGCTCGACGAGCCAAACGCGCCAAGCGCCTCGCGCGCGTCGGACTCAAAGTCCCGGCAGCTCCGGCGCGAGATATGCAGATAGGCCCCGCCGGTGAGGACGCCGAGCGTCTTGTGCGCGCTGTCGCAGCACATGTCCGCGCCCAGCTCCAGCGGGTGCGCCCTGCCGGGCAGGAAGCGCAGATAGGCCCCGTGCGCGTTGTCGACTAGCAGCGGCAGGCCAAAATCGTGCGAAACCGAGGCCAGCGCGGCGACATCCTGCAGCGCGCCGAGATAATCCGGAGATGTTATGTAAACGCACACGGGCAGCTCGTCCATGCCCTCCAGCTTCGCGCGCAGCTCGTCCGCACTCACGCGGCAGGAGCAGAGCGAGGCCTCCGCGCCGCCGCGGAGCCACACGGGCTCGAGCCCCAGAAGGGCGCAGCCGTGGACAAAGCTCTTGTGTACGTTGCGTGCGGCCAGGATTTTCCGGCTGCCCGAGCGCCGGGCGGCGAGCAGGAGCATGGCCTTGACGCACTGGCTGCTGCCGCCGGTGGAATAGAGCGTCGCGCGCGAGCCGAAGAGCGCCGAGGCGTTGGCCTCGCTCTCGGCGATGATGCCCTCGGGGCAGCTGAGGTCGTCCGCGCCCGCGATCTCCGTGATGTCGTATTGCTCGCAGCCGAGCGGCCCGCGGCCCTTGTGGCCGGGCATGTGCGCGCGCAGCGTGCCGCTTCCGGCGTAACGGCGCAGGAAGTCGAGGATGGGCGTGGTCACCGCTCGTCCTCCTGGAGCATGGCCTGGTACCATATCGCGCACTCGATGCGCTTTTTAAAGAGCTCACAGCCGTATTCATAGACGCCGTTGACGCTGCCGGTGGCGTGGTAGCTGTTGGCCGCGCAGCCGCCGGAGCAGTAGAGCCTCGCCCAGCAGTCGCGGCACTTCTCGCGCGAGTAGGCGTTGCAGGCGCGGAACTCGTCCT
>CALWYR010000034.1 GCA_944385805.1 uncultured Oscillospiraceae bacterium | reverse complement strand
GTGGTAAGCGCCGGGCCCTTCTCCTACGACACGGGCACGCTGCGCTTCTATAAAAACGGCGAGGAGATAGTCCTCTCCAGCAAGGAGAACGCGATGATGAAGCTCTTTATGGACAACGTCGACCGCGTCTTCTCCCGCAGCCGGCTCTATGACCTCATCTGGGGCGGCAGCCTGGTGGACGAGAACACGGTCATGGTCTATATATCCCGCCTGCGCGCCAAAATAGAGGACGACCCGGCGCACCCACATTATATACAGACCGTGCGCGGCCTCGGCTACCGCTTCGCCGTCTCCTGAGCGGATTTTTACAATATTATACTTATGTGCGCCCATTTAACCGACTTATCACAAATTTCACCGAGTTTTAAGAACATTTAACCTGCTGCCGGTTTTAAATTTAATGCTTCGCCTCTAGAATGTACCCGAACCCCGCGCAAAATGCATTATGGAGGAAAAGTATGAAAAAGAAACACATCGCCGCTCTGGCCCTGGCCGGCGCGCTCAGCGTGAGCCTGCTGTCCGGCTGCGGCCAGACCGCCGAAGCGGATACCCCGACCACCGATCCCGTTGAGGAAAGTCCCGTAGTCAGCGCCGTCGCTTCCGACGAGCTGAGCGCTCCCAAGTACGTCTTCCTGTTCATCGGCGACGGCATGAGCTACCCGCAGATCCAGGCCAGCGCCGACTACCTCGGCGCCCTCGCCGACGACGACTACATGCAGGCCGAGCCCAGCCTCGACGACAACGGCGGCGCCATCCTCGACGGCCCCGTCGCCCTGAACTTCATGAACTTTGAGGCCGCCGGCAGCGCCGTCACCTACGACTCCAACAGCTTCGCGCCCGACAGCGCCTCCACCGCCACCTCCATCGCCACCGGCTACAAGACCTACTCCGGCTCCATCAACGTCGACGAGACCGCCACGGTCGAGTACGAGACCATCGCCGAGAAGGTCCACGCCCAGCTCGGCTGGGAGGTCGGCGTCATCTCCAGCGTCAACCTCAACCACGCCACCCCCGCCGCCTTCTACGCCCACCAGGCCTCCCGCAGCGACTACTACGAGATAGGCGAGGAGCTCGTCGAGAGCGGCTTTGAGTACTTCGCCGGCGGCGGCCTGCTCGATCCCGACAACGAGGGCGAGAGCGACAGCATCTACGACCTCGCCGAGGAGGCCGGCTACGTGGTCAGCTTCGACTATGAGGGCCACGAGGCCGTCACCGCCGACGACAAGGTCGTCCTGATCGACCCCAACCTCGCCGACAGCGACGCGCTCGCCTATGAGCTCGACCGCACCGACGACACCTGGGCCCTCAGCGACTACGTTGAGAAGGGCATCGACGTCCTCATGAACGACACCGGCTTCTTCATGATGTGCGAGGGCGGCAAGATCGACTGGGCCTGCCAAGCCAACGACGCCGCCACCACCATCCACGACACCCTCGCCTTCGCCGACGCCGTCCAGGTCGCGATTGACTTCGCCGCCGAGCACCCCGAGGAGACCCTCATCCTCGTCACCGGCGACCACGAGACCGGCGGCCTCACCATCGGCTTCGCGGGCACCGACTACGACACCTACCTGAGCCTCCTCGAGAGCCAGAAGATAAGCTTCACCCAGTACGACGAGCAGTATGTCGCCGGCTACAAGGAGAACAAGACCCCCTTCGAGGATGTCCTCGTCGACATCGAGGAGCTCTTCGGCCTCAAGACCGAGGGCGAGGAGGGCGACAAGCTCGTCCTCACCGAGTACGAGATAGAGCAGCTGCGCGCCGCCTATGAGAAGAGCGTCAACGGCACCGCCGCCAGCGAGTACGAGCAGGAGGAGTACGTGCTCTACGGCACCTATGAGCCCCTGAGCGTCACCATCACCCACATCATCAACAACAAGTCCGGCGTCAGCTTCACCAGCTACAGCCACACCGGCCTGCCCGTCGCGGTCTTCGCCGACGGCGTCGGCGCCGCCGAGTTCAACGGCTACTACGACAACACCGACATCTACGACAAGCTCTCCGGTATGCTCGGCGTCGAGTAATCCGTCCCCCTACATCTAAACAGACGCCGCCCTCCGCTCTTGCGGGGGGCGGCTTTTGGAGGCAATATGCAGAAATACCGCAAGTACCTTTCCAAATACGGCCCCATACTCGTCGGCCTCGTCCTCATAGCCGCGCTGCTGCTCCTGCCCACGGGCTATGAGGACAACATCGTCTATCAGGAGAGCGTTATCTGTCCGGCGTGGGTGCTCTCGACGGACGAGAGCCTGGTGGTGGACACCGGCCTCGTGCGCTCGGGCGACCAGATATGCGAGCTCGAGATACTCTCCGGGCCCTTCAAGGGCGAGATTGCCGAGGGCAACAACGGCCTCAACGGCTCGCTCGAACAGGACAAGCTCTTCGAGGCCGGCGACAAGGCTCTCGTGCGCGTAAACTACGAGGGCGGCGAGATACTCAACGTCTCCATGATAGACCACTTCCGCGTGCCCATGGAGCTGCTGCTCGCGGCGCTCTTCATCGTGCTGCTGGTGCTCTTCGCCGGGCGCACGGGCGTGCGAGCGCTGGTGAGCTTCGCCGTCTGCGTGCTCATGCTCTGGAAGGTGCTCGTGCCCGGCGCGCTCAACGGCGTGAACCCGATATGGCTGGGCCTGGGCGTGGTGCTGGTGATGGCTGCTATGACCGTCTCGCTGGTCTACGGCTTCGATAAGCGCGCGCTCGCCTCGCTGGCCGGCTGCGTGCTGGCCGTGGCCGTCACCTGCTGCATGGGCATGCTCTTCACCGACCTCTTCAAGATTCACGGCGCGGTGATGAGCTACTCCGAGAGCCTGCTCTACTCCGGCTACAGCCAGCTGAACCTAACGCGCATCTTCATGGCCAGCATCTTTATCGGCGCCTCCGGCGCGGTCATGGACCTCGCCGTGGACATCACCAGCTCCGTGAGCGAGGTGGTGGAGAAGAAGCCCGACATCACCGCCGCCGAGGCCATCAGGAGCGGCTTCACCGTGGGCCGCGCCGCCCTCAGCACCCAGACCACCACCCTGCTGCTGGCCTACTCCGGCGGCTACATCGCCCTGCTGATGGTCTTCATGGCCCAGGGCACGCCGATGGAGACCATCTTCAACCTCAAGTACGTCGCCGCCGAGATACTGCACACCCTCGTCGGCTGCTTCGGCCTCGTCACCGTCGCGCCGCTCACCGCCGTCACCAGCGGCATACTGCTCACGCGCGGGAGCGCCGCGCTCCCCGCGGCCGAATCCGAACAGTAACAATAATATAATGTACGAAAGCCCGGAGGCGCGCGCCTCCGGGCTTAAATTATTCTACAGTGTTTTCAGCACGTCCTCCACGCGCCCGCAGCGGCGCGGGAACCTGGCCAGCAGCTCGGGGTCGGCCGTACCCATGATATAGGGCCGGCCCGCCGCGCGCAGCAGCGGCTCGTCGTTCCAGCTGTCGCCGAAGGCCATGACCTCGGCGGTGGCTATGCCCAGCCGCGCGCAGAGCCGCGCGAGGCCGCCGCCCTTGTCGGTGGCGTTGAAGTCGAACCAGCAGTCGCCGGAGATGGCGGTGCGGAAGTGCTTTTTCCACCGTTCGTCGAGCTTCGACTTGACGAACTCCGCCCCGGCGGGGTTATAGGCGGCCACCTTCACCACCGGCTCGGGCACGTCCTCGGGCCGCTCCAGCACAGTCACGTTGTTGCCGACGAGGTCGCGCATGATGTAGACTATGCGCTGCTCCTTGGGGCAGAGATAGCTGCGGTCGTCGCCGGAGATCTGTATCTCGCAGCCGGGCACGGCGAGGATGTCGTGACAGAGCTCCAGCGCGAGCTCCCTGTCCATCGCCACGCTGTCCAGCGCGGGGCCGGGGCTGCCGGGGCCGTAGACTATGGCGCCGTTTTCGCAGATGTAGTAGAGCTCGTCCGCCACGGGGGCGAAGAGCTTCCTGAGGCTGGTGTGCTGCCTGCCGCTCGCGGGGCAGAAGCGGATGCCCTTAGCGGCCAGGCGGCGGATTTCACCAAAGGCCTCCCGCGAAACCTCAAGCCTGCCCGCGGGCAGAAGCGTCCCGTCGAGGTCGCAGGCGACCAGACGTATCCTCCCCTCCGCCGGCATCAGAAGTCGGCGCTGCCGAAGGTGCGCGGGTGCGGCAGGACGTCGCGGATGTTGCTCACGCCGGTGAGGTACATGATAAGGCGCTCGAAGCCGAGGCCGTAGCCCGCGTGGCGGCAGGAGCCGTAGCGGCGGAGGTCGAGATACCACCAGTAGTCCTCGGGATTGAGGCCCAGCTCGCCCATGCGCGAGACGAGCACGTCCAGCCGCTCCTCGCGCTGGCTGCCGCCTATCAGCTCGCCTATCGCGGGCACGAGGCAGTCCGCGGCGGCGACGGTCTTCCCGTCGTCGTTCATGCGCATATAGAAGGCCTTGATCTCCTTCGGGTAGTCCGTGACGAAGATGGGCTTCTTGAAAATCTCCTCGGTGAGGCAGCGCTCGTGCTCGGTCTGGAGGTCGCAGCCCCAGTAGACCTTGTAGTCAAACTTGTCGTTGCGCTGCTCGAGCAGCTTGATGGCCTCGGTGTAGCTCACGCGGCCGAAGTCGCTCGACGCGACGTGCTCGAGGCGCTCCCTGAGCCCCTTGTCGACGAAGCTCGTGAAAAAGTCCATCTCCTGCGGACAGCGCTCCATGACGCGGCGTATCACGTACTTTATCATCGCCTCGGCGTTGTCCATGTAGTCCGTGAGGTCGGCGAAGGCCATCTCGGGCTCTATCATCCAGAACTCCGCGGCGTGGCGCTGGGTGTTGGACTTCTCGGCGCGGAAGGTGGGGCCGAAGGTGTACACGTCGCCGAAGGCCATGGCGAAGTTCTCGGCGTTGAGCTGGCCGGAGACGGTGAGGTTCGCCCTCTTGCCGAAGAAATCCTGGCTGTAGTCCACGCCGCCGTCCTCACGGCGCGGAGGGTCGGCGAGGTCGAGGGTGGTGACCTCGAACATCTCGCCCGCGCCCTCGCAGTCGCTGGCGGTTATGAGCGGGGTGTGGACATAGACGAAGCCGCGCTGCTGGAAAAACTCGTGTATGGCCGCGGCGGCGACAGAGCGGACGCGGAAGACGGCGGAGAAGAGGTTCGTGCGCGGGCGCAGGTGCTGTATCGTGCGCAGGAACTCGATGCTGTGGCGCTTCTTCTGCAGCGGGTAGTCGGGCGTGGAGGGGCCCTCGACCTCGACGGAGCTCGCCTTGAGCTCAAAGGGCTGCTTGGCCTCCGGCGTGAGCACCAGCTCGCCGCGGACAATCAGCGCCGCGCCCACGTTCTGGCGGGCTATCTCGTCGTAGTTGGCGAGGGCGGCGCGCTCGAGCACGACCTGCAGATTGCCGTGCGCGGAGCCGTCGTTGAGGGCGATGAAGCCGAAGTTCTTCATGTCGCGTATCGTGCGGGCCCAGCCGCAGACGGTTATCTCGCGCCCGGTAAAGCCGGCCGCGTCGGCATAAATGGCGGAAATCCGCTCACGTTTCATGGTAAAATTCCTCCCGGGGCCGGTTTACTCCGGCTTTAAATTCTCTTAACAATCGCGCTGCTGTCTATTTACAGCGGCCGCAATAAAGTATTATAATATGGAAACACTAATATTTCAATGCCTTTATTACTTACGGAGGAAAACCATGGCACGCATTTACGAAAATATTATCGGGCTGATCGGCTCCACGCCGCTCATGCGTCTCAACCGCTTCGCGCCGGGGCTGGATGTGCTCGCCAAGCTGGAGCGCGGCAACCCCGCCGGCAGCGCCAAGGACCGCGCCGCGCTCTACATGATACGCGACGCCGAGGCGAAGGGGACGCTCGCGCCCGGCGGCATGATAATAGAGCCCACGAGCGGCAACACCGGCATCGGCCTCGCCGCCCTCGCCGCCGTGCTCGGCTACAGGGCGGTCATCGTCATGCCCGACTCCATGAGCGTCGAGCGCGTCAGGCTCATCGCCGCCTACGGCGCGGAGGTCGTGCTCACGCCCGGCGCGGAGGGCATGTCCGGCGCGGTCGCTAAGGCCGAGGAGCTGCGCGCGGCCAACCCCGGCAGCGTGATTGCCGGGCAGTTTGAAAATCCCGCCAACCCCCTCGCGCACTATGAGACGACGGGCCCCGAGCTCTGGGCGGACACGGAGGGCAGGGTCGACGCCTTCGTCGCCGGCGTGGGCACCGGCGGCACGATAACCGGCGTGGGCCGCTTCCTGAAGGAGAAGAACCCCAATGTGCGAATAATCGCCGTCGAGCCCGCGGGCAGCCCGCTTTTAAGCGAGGGCCGCTCCGGCGCGCACGCCATACAGGGTATCGGCGCGAACTTCGTCCCCGGGGCGCTGGACACCTCGGTCTACGACGAGATAATCGCAGTATCCGACGAGGACGCGCTCGGGAGTATGCGCGAGCTGGCGCGCGTGGAGGGGCTGCTGGTCGGCGTGAGCTCCGGCGCGGCGGCCTGGGCCGCGCGCGAGGCCGCGAAGCGCCCAGAGTTTGCCGGCAAGCGCGTCGTCTGCCTGCTGCCCGACACGGGCGAGCGCTATATGAGCGTAATGTGATATGGCCATGAAGAGTCTGCTGCTTATCATCAACCCCGTCGCCGGGCGGGGGACATACAAAAACGGCCTCGGCGAGGCGCTGCACGTGCTGCACTCCGCCGGCTACGCGCCCACAGTGCGCTTCACCACCCGCGCGGGCGAGGCGGTCGAGCTGGCCGCGGAGAGCGCCGGATACGACATGCTCTGCTGCATGGGCGGAGACGGGACGCTCTCGGACGTCATAGAGGGGCTCATGCGCCTGGACGAGGCCGCCCGGCCGCCGATAGGCTACTTCCCGCTGGGCACGGCCAACGACGTCGCTACCACGCTCAAGCTGCCCAAGGGCGACAGCGCGGCCTGCGCGCGGCGCATAGTGGGCGGCGAGGAGCGGGCCTGGGACGTGGGCGACATGGGCAACGGCCGTTACTTCACCTACGTGGCCGCCTTCGGCGCCTTCACCGACGTCAGCTATGAGACGCCGCAGCAGAGTAAGCAGTCGCTCGGCCACCTCGCCTATATCCTCGAGGGCATGAACCGCATCACGCGCCTGCCCCACGCCAAATGCCGCGTCGAGCTCGACGGCGGCGAGGTCGAGGAGGGCGACTTCATCTTCGGCGGCGTGACCAACTCCCTCTCCGTGGCCGGCCTGGTCAAGCTCGACCCCGAGCTGGTGGGCCTCGACGACGGGCTCTTTGAGCTCAGCCTCGTGCGCTACCCGGAGACGCTCTCGGAGCTCAACACCCTCATGAGCCAGGCCGTCAGCCGCAATCTCAACGGTCCCGCGCTGAAGATACTGCACACGGGCAGCGTGAAGTTCTGCTTCGAGAGCCCCATCAGCTTCACCCGCGACGGCGAGCCCGGCGGCTGCTTCTCCGAGCTCACGATAACCAACCGCCGCGCCGCGGTGAGGATAATCTGCTGAATACAAAGCGGAGCCCGCCCCAGTTTGGGGCGGGCTCTGCTTATGAGTTCGCGGCCGCAAATATAGCCCAATCCTTTTCCCGGGGGCGTGTACCCCGGGAAAAATAGCTCTCGCGCTTAAATCCCGCCGAAGCACTCCCGCAGCTTCCGCAGGTAGAGCCCGGCGGCCTTGGAGAAGACCTGGTACTTCTTCCACACCAGCTTGGCCGTGGCGTCGAGGGCCGGGCTGAGCGGCCTGAAGCGGAGGCTGCTGCCGGTGGTGTTGATGAGCTTGTCGAGCGTCACGGCCACGCCCAGGCCCTCGTCGGCTAGCAGCGCGCTGTGAGGAAAAGGAAAGCCTTACAGCGTTACTCAAACGCTGTAAGGCTTTCCACGGTGGTTGCGGGGAGGGGATTTGAACCCACTGACCTTCGGGTTATGAGCCCGACGAGCTACCGGACTGCTCCACCCCGCGATATTGGAGCTGCTCTCTAGAGAGCCTTATTATAATAACACATGACGCCGGGCGTGTCAAGTGGTTTTTTCGGCGGAAATGCGCTTGAAATTGTCGGGGCGGCTCGCGCGCCCTGCTCGCGGTGCTGGTCTTCCTTCCCTTCCTCACCAGCATGGTGGTCACCAACGACGTGGCTCTCATCACCTTTGTGCCCTTCGGGCTGGTGGTGCTGCGCATGGCGCGGCAGGAGCAGCAGGTTGTGCCGCTGGTTGTCCTGCAGACCGTCGCCGCCAATCTCGGCAGCATGCTCACCCCCATGGGCAACCCGCAGAACCTCTACCTCTATGCCAGGAGCGGCATGAGCTTCTTCGCGCTCTGCGCGCTGATGCTGCCCTACGTGGCGCTCTCCGCCCTCTGCATAGGCGCGATGATCCTGCTGCGGCGCGACGCGCCTGTGTCCGAGGTCGCCGTACCGGTCAGGCTCGGAGGGATTAAGCGCCTCGCGGTGTACACGCTCGGCTTTGGGCTCTGTCTGATGGGGCTCTTCGACGTACTGAGCCCGCTCATTGTCTGCGCGGTCATCGCGCTCTACCTGCTCTGCTTCGACCGCGGGCTGCTGGCGTCCATCGACTACTCGCTGCTGGGCATCTTCGCCGCGTTCTTCATCTTCATCGGCAACATCTCCGGCATCCCGGCTTTCCGCGAATTTATCTCCGGCGCTCTGGCCGGACACGTGGAGCTTGCGGCGGTGCTCGCCAGCCAAGTGACCAGCAACGTCCCCGCCGCGCTGCTGCTCTCGGGCTTCACCGAGCAGTGGCCGGGCCTCATCATCGGCTGCAACATCGGCGGGCTCGGCACGCTGATAGCCTCCATGGCGAGCCTTATCTCATACAAGGCCGTCACCCGCGAGTACCCGGATAAAAAAGGGCGCTACTTCGCCTCCTTCACCATCTGCAACGTGGCACTGCTGGCGCTGCTGCTGGCCGAGAGCGCGCTGCTGGGCTGAAGGCCAAACAGACAAAGCCCCGGAATTCTCACGAATTCCGGGGCTTTGCTTTTTCCTGTTTAGGCCGCGACAGCCGCCGTGTACCAGCGTCCGCCGTACATGACCATCACCAGCGTGTAGGGGGTAATCACGCTCCCGGCGTCCTCGTCCTCGGAGCTGTACTCCACGTCCACGGTGCAGGCGCAGCATGTGGCGCTGACGGAATAGAAGCTGTCGGAGCGCACTCTCACGCTCTCGACCGTGAGGCCGTTCGCGGAGTAGTCCGCCTGCAGCTCGGTGAGCTCGGCGTCGAGGGGGCTGCCGTTGAGCACCAGCGCCTGGAGGGCGGTATAGTCCTCGTCGGAGGCGGCCTCGCCGCTGAGGTACTCGACGTAGGCGGTCACAAACTCGCTCGCCTCGCCGCTGTGGGCGTCGGCGGCGCTCTGGTCGCTCTCGCCGAAATAGACCCACTCGCTGCCGTCCACGGCGCACTCGTCGAGCTCCTCGCCCTCAGCGGTGGTGACGGTGACCTCGGGCACGAGGTGCAATCCCTCAACCAGCCAGAGCTCCAGCTCGGGGAGCGTGCCGTAGTCGTCGAAGCCGGCGAGGAAGGCGGGCACGACGGTGTCGCCGGTATTATAGCTCTCGTCGAGCTCCACGCCGTTTACAGTGACGCCGCTGCCCTCGGGGACGAGGATGCGGTAGTCGAGCGTGCCCTCGCCCAGGGCGAATGTGACGGAGCTTCCCTCCGGCTCGGCGGCGGTGAGGGCATTGCCCTCGGCGTCGGCGGCGGCCACCTCGACAGACGCGTAGAGCCCGCCGATGTGGTAGCTAGTGTAGAGCTCGGAGGCCAGCGACTGCTCCAGCTCGGGCAGGTCGGGCAGCTCCGGCTCGGCCTCGGCGTTTATGTAGTCGGGCGTGACTGCCACGCCGTTGACGCTGAGGCTGGCCCCGGCGGGGACGGTGATGTCTATCTCATGGGGCTGCGGGGCGGTGAAGCTCGCAAGCAGCTCGACGCGGGTGACCTGCAGATAGGTGAAGCCGAAGCCGGCGCTGCCGTTTTCCGCCACCTCGCCGAGCGTGACGCGGCAGACGTCCTTGCCGCCGGCGGAGACCATGTAGACCAAATTGTCGGCGGAATAGCCCTCGTCCTCGCGGTAGACCAGCTCATTCCCGCGCAGGACGGACATGCACAGCTCCTCCAAGAGCGTGCCGCGGTCCTCAAAGGGCGTCTCGCCCACGGTGAAGGCCCCTTCGAGGGCGTCGGACCAGTACTGCTCGTTGGCGAGCTCGGTGAACTCCTCCATCGTGTGCTCGGGGCGGGTGTTCTCATAGGCGTCCAGGTAGAACCACAGCACCGCGCAGGCGGCGGCCAGCAGGACGAAGAGCACGGCGGTATAGATGCCGAAGGCCAGGCCGAAGCGGCCGCGGCGCGGCCTCTCGCGCTCTTCCTCGGGGTGTACGACCCTTATGCGCTCGCGCTCGGGCGGCATGGGCCGCTCGCTCTCCGCGCGGACTGCGCGGCGCTGGGCGGGCTGCTGCTCCGGGCGGGCCTCCGCGCCGCGGCGCGCGGCGTTGGGGCGCGCCTGGTTTATCTGCCGGGCGGCGGGAGCGCGGCGCGGCTGGGGCGAGGCCTCCCTCGCGGGCTGGGCCGCGGCGCGGGCGGGCTCGCGCGCGGGCTGCACGCTGTCCTTCGCCGGGGCGGAGCGCTGCGGCTGGGGCGAGGCTTCGCCGATGTCGCGCCTCACGCTCTCGAGCAGCCTGTCGAGCTCCTCGTCGTCAGAGAGTCCCTTGAAATTGAAGTTCATATCGTCGCTCATTGCGCGGCCTCCTCTCCGGCGGCGTCCGGCTCAGCGTCCGGGCTCTCCTCGGGCGCGGGCGAAGCGCTCTGCTCCGGCAGCTCGTCCGAGACTATTATCAGGGGCTGCTCGCTCTCCGCGGGCTCCTCGCTCGCGGCGGGCGGGTTCTCGCCCGGGACGTCCGCGAGCGCGTCCCGCTCCTCGGAGGAGAGGAAGATGCCCGCTATTCCCTGCATATTGCGCTCGGCCGCCCAGTCGTAAACGGCCTCGCGCGCGCTCTCGCTCGGGCCCTTCGTGGCTATGAAGAGCGCCGCTCCCGCGGCAATGACGAGCAGCAGCAGCGTCACGCCGATGAAGGCCAACACATGCAGCGCCGTCTTGCCGCCGGCGCTCCGGCCTCTGTCTTCCATGTCTATACCCCTTTCCCGCGCCAGGCGGTTATTTATTGAAATACAGCAGGTGAGACTTGCCGCCGGCAAGCTCCACCGCCGTGCGGGTGCCCTGTTCAAACCAGAAATGCCTGACCGCCGAGTCCGGCAGCTCGAGCAGCAGGGCCAGGGCCGTGGAGAGCGGCCCCGCGTGCGCGACCAGGAGGGTGTCCCTGCCCTTTTCGCGCACCTCGTCGAGCACTTTGGCCACGCGCTTCCTGACCTCAGCGTAGCTCTCGCCCCCGGGCGGGACCACGCGCGTCCAGTCTTGCAGCATATCGCCGATTATCTCCGGGCGTTCGGCGGCGACGCCCTCGAAGGGGACGTTCTCCCAGTCGCCCATGTCCTGCTCCATGAGCCCGTCGGCGAGCTCTATCTCTATGTCGCGGCCCTGCAGGGCCAGGCGCGCCGTCTCGCTGGCGCGTATCAGCGGGCTGGCCACGCAGCGCTCTATCGGCTCGCCGGCCAGTATGCGGCCCGCGGCGCGCGCCTGCTCGCAGCCCCTGGCGGTGAGCCCGCAGTCGGTGCGGCCGTAGAGCATGCGCTTTACGTTGCACTCGCTCTCGCCGTGCCTGAGCATGTAGATTATCAAGGGAACACCTTCCCTTCCAGGTCGAGCCCCGCGATGCGGCGGCGTAGCATGTCAAAGGCGTTCTGGCAGGCGTAGAGCCGCACATTCTCGCGGCCGCGGCGGCTGAGGTGCTTCTCCCGCACCCAAACCCCCTCGCTGTCGGCGAGGGAGATGAAGACCGTGCCCACCTCGTGGACGCCGTCGCCGTCCGGGCCGGCGAGGCCGGTGACGCCGACGCCGTAGTCGCTGCCCATCAGCTCGCGCACGCGGTGGGCGAGCTCGACGGCGACCTCATAGCTGACCGCGCCCTTCTCTTCTATGAGCCGCGCGGGCACGCCGAGCAGGCGGGTCTTGGCCTCGTTTGTGTAGACGACCACGCCGCCCTTGAGCACGGCGCTGGCGCCGGGGATGTCGGTGACGGCCTTGGCGAGCTCGCCGCCGGTGCAGCTCTCGGCGGTGGCGAGGGTGACGCCCTTTTCGAGCATGAGCTTCGTCGTGAACTCGGGCAGGCCGGTGGTGTCCATGCCGTAGGCGAGGTCGCCGAACATGCCGCGCACGCGCTCTATCACGGGGGCCATCATCGTCTCGGCCTCCTCCCTTGTATGGGCGCTGGCGGTGACTCGCACGAGGCACTCGGCCTGCTTGGCGTAGGGCGCGAGCGTGGGGTTGGTGAGCGAATTCATATAGTCGCGCAGCTGATACTCCATCTCGCTCTCGCCGATGCCGAAGAAGTGTATCGTGTGCGAGGCGATAATCCCGTCGGAGAGGCTCGCGAGTATGGGCCGCACGCGGTGCTCGAGCATGGGGCGGATCTCCTTGGGCGGGCCGGGCAGCATGATGACGAGCACGCCCTCGGCCCTGAAGGCGCAGCCGGGGGCGGTGCCCCAGTCGTTCCGGAGCGCGGTGGAGCCCTCGGGCAGCATGACCTGCTGGAGGTTGTTGGGCGTTATGTCGAGGCTGGTATAGTGCCGCTCGCGCCAGAGATTGCGCAGCCAGCGCTCCTCCTCCTCGTTGAGCACCAGGGACAGCCCGAAGGCCTCGGCGATGGCGTTCTTGGTGAGGTCGTCGCAGGTGGGCCCGAGCCCGCCGGTGGTGATGATGATGTCGGCGCGCGACTTGGCGCGCTGCACCGCCTCTATGACGCGGCCGGGGTTGTCGCCCACGACGGTCTGCCAGTAGACGTTGATGCCGTACTCGCTCAGGAGCAGCGCCACGTCCGCGGCGTCGGAATTTATGGTCGTGCCGAGCAGCAGCTCGGTGCCGACTGAGATTATCTCAGCCTTCAAGGTCAATCCACATCCTTTCGACCCCGTCCACGGCTTCCTGAACGAGGGCGTCTATATCCAGCGCGCTCTCGGCGGCCTCCACGTCCTTTAGACGCGGCTTGGTGCGCGGGTGGCGCGGGGTGAACACTGTGCAGCAGTCCTCATATGGCAGTATCGACGTCTCAAAGGTGCCGATGTTCCGCGCGTGGCGGACAATCTCCTCCTTGTCCATGCCGACGAGCGGCTGCAGTATGGGCTTTTGCGTGACGGCGCGGGTGACGGCCATGGCCTCCATGGTCTGGCTCGCGACCTGGCCGAGGTTCTCGCCGGTGACGATGGCCTTGCAGGAGTTCCGGTCGGCGAGGATGTCCGCAATGCGCATCATGAAGCGGCGCATGACGAGGGTGAAATACTCCTCCGGGCACTTGGCGCGCATCTCCTCCTGGATGTGCGTGAAGGGCACGATGTGCAGGCACATGGGCCCGCAGCTGGGCACGAGCAGCCGCGCGAGCTCGATGACCTTCTCCTTGGCGGCCTCGCTGGTGTAGGGGAAGCTGAAGAAGTGGACAGGCACGAGCTTGACGCCGCGGCGGGCTATCATATAGCTCGAGACCGGGGAGTCTATGCCGCCGGAGAGCAGCGTCACCGCCCTGCCGTTGGAGCCGACGGGCATACCGCCCGCGCCCGGCGCCGGCGCCGCGTGGACGTAGGCCGCGTAGTCGCGCACCTCGAGGTGGACGACGAGCTCCGGCTCGTGTACATCGACCTTCGTGTCCGGATATGCGTCGGCCAGCAGGCCGCCGACGTACTGGCTCAGCTGGATGCTGGTCATGTGGAAGCTCTTGTCCGAGCGGCGGGTCTCCACCTTGAAGCTTTTCGCGTTCTCCA
>CALWYR010000033.1 GCA_944385805.1 uncultured Oscillospiraceae bacterium | reverse complement strand
ACAAGGGTCAGAAGGCCAGGAGCGGCGGCGGCGTCCGCGTCGGCTTCGAAGGCGGCCAGATGCCCCTCGCCAGGCGTATCCCCAAGCGCGGCTTCAACAACATCTTCGCCAAGCCCCTCGAGGAGATCAACGTTTCCGCTCTCGAGCGTTTCGAGGCCGGCAGCGAGGTCGACGCCGCCGCCCTGCTCGCCGCGGGCGTGCTCAGCAAGTGCGAGTACGGTTTCAAGGTGCTCGGCAACGGCAGCATCAGCAAGGCTCTCACCGTAAAGGCTTCCGCCTTCTCCGAATCTGCGAAGCAAAAGATAGAGGCGGTGGGCGGAAAGGCCGAGGTGGTGTAACGTGCTCAAGACGCTTAGGAACGCGTGGGGCATCCTCGAGCTGCGCAAGAAGATCCTCTTCACGCTGTTCATCGTCCTCATGTACCGGCTGGGCAACGCCGTCCCCGTACCTTACGTGAACGTGACGCTGCTCGAGAGCTACTTCAACACCGTCAACAACACCATCCTGGGCCTGTGGAACACCATGTCCGGCGGCTCCTTCTCCATGGCGACCATCTTCGCGCTCAGCATACAGCCCTATATCAACGCCTCCATCATAATCCAGCTGCTTACCATCGCCATCCCGGCCCTGGAGCGCCTGGCCAAGGAGGGCGGCGAAGAGGGGCGCAAGAAGATTGCCTCGATAACCCGCTACACCACCGTGGGTATCGGCCTTGTGATGGGCATCGCCTACTACACCCTCATGAACCGCGAGGGTATGCTCACCGCCGACGGCTCCGGTATCTGGCCCGCCATCGTCATTATCATGACCTTCATGGCCGGCTCCGCCCTCATCATGTGGATGGGCGAGCAGATAACCGAGTTCGGTATCGGCAACGGTATTTCCATCATCCTCTTCGCGAGCATCATCGCCCGCTTCCCCACGAGCATCGGCACCATGTTTACCAACGTGGCGAACGGCTCCCTCGCCTGGTGGGCCCTGCTCCTCCTGCTCGTCGGCGCGCTGGCTATCATAATCTGCATAGTCATCGTCAACGACGCTGAGCGCAGGATCCCCGTCCAGTACTCCAAGCGCGTCGTCGGCCGCAAGCTCTACGGCGGCCAGAGCACGCACCTGCCGATGAAGGTGAACATGTCCGGCGTCATGCCGATAATCTTCGCCCAGACCATCGCCAGCCTGCCTGCCACCGTCTGCGCCTTCGTACCCGGCTGGAGCGATTCCTGGGTCATGACGCACATGTTCAACACCGACACCGTGTTCTACGTCGTGCTCTACTTCCTGCTGATAATCGCCTTCAGCTACTTCTACTCCACGATACAGTTCGACCCCGTTGAGATTGCCAACAACCTCAAGAAGAACGGCGGCTTCATCCCCGGCTTCCGCGCCGGCAAGCCCACGAGCGAGTACATCCGCAAGGTGCTCAACAAGATAACCCTGCTCGGTGCGCTCTACCTCGGCGTCGTCGCCGCCGTGCCGATGCTTATCGGCTGCTTCAGCGATGCCCCGGCTCTCAGCGGTATATCCCTCGGCGGCACGTCTATAATCATTGTTGTGGGCGTCGCCATAGAGACCGTGCGCGCTGTAGAGGGCCAGCTCCTCATGCGCAACTACAAGGGCTTCCTTGACTGATTGATTGGAGGCGGAATATGAAGCTCATACTCTTGGGAGCGCCGGGCGCCGGCAAGGGCACCCAGGCCGGGATACTCAGCAAGAAGCTGGACATACCCACCATATCCACAGGCAACATCCTCCGCTCCGCCATGAAGAACGGCACGCCCGTGGGCCTCAAGGCCAAGAGCTATGTCGATTCCGGCAGGCTTGTCCCCGACGATGTCATTATCGGCATCGTCGAGGAGCGCCTCGCCGAGCCTGACTGCGCCAAGGGCTACATCCTCGACGGCGTGCCCAGGACCATTCCCCAGGCTGAGGCCCTCGAAAAGGCGGGCATAGAGATTGACTGCGCGCTGAGCATCGAGATTTCCGACGAGGAGATTATCGAGCGCATGAGCGGCCGGCGCACCTGCACCGGCTGCGGCGCGACCTACCACGTCGTGAGCGCCCCTCCGAAGGTGGAGGGCGTCTGCGACAGCTGCGGCGGCGAGCTCAGCATCCGCAAGGACGACGCGCCCGAGACCGTCAAGGCCAGGCTCGAGGTCTACCACGCGGAGACCGAGCCGCTCAAGGCGTATTACGACGCGCGCGGCAAGCTCAAGAGCGTCGTCAATCAGCCGAGCATCGAGGCCACCACGGCCGAAATCGAGAAGGCACTGGGTGTCTGATCATGCCGATAGTCATCAAATCCGAGCGCGATATAGAGCTCATGCGCCAGGCCTGCCGCATAACGGCGGGGGCGCGCACGATAGCCCGCCAGGGCATCAGGGACGGGGTCACCACCCATGAGCTCGACCGCGAAATCCGCAGGTATATCGTCAAAAACGGCGCTTCGCCGACCTTCTACCACTACGCGGGCTTCCCGGGCAACGCCTGCATCTCCGTCAACGAGGAGGTCATCCACGGCATACCCGGCCCGCGCGTCATCCACAGCGGCGACATCGTCAGCGTGGACGTGGGCGCAAAGATACACGGCTTCACCGGCGACTGCGCGGGGACCTACCCCTGCGGCGAGATAACGCCCGAGGCCGCGGACCTCATAGCGGTTACCCGCCAGAGCTTTTTCGAGGGCATCAGGTTTGCCCGCGTGGGTTACCGCATCTCGGACATCGGCCACGCTGTGCAGCAGTATGTCGAGTCCCACGGCTACTCCGTCGTCAGGGCCTATGTGGGCCACGGCGTGGGCGCCGAGCTCCACGAGGAGCCCGAGGTGCCCAACTACGGCGAGCCGGGACACGGCCCCAGGCTGGTCAAAGGCATGACGCTGGCTGTCGAGCCGATGGTCAACGCCGGCACCTTCGATATCAGGGTGCTGAGTAACGACTGGACCGTCGTCACCGCCGACGGCAAGCTCTCGGCGCACTATGAGAACACCATTCTCATCACCGACGGCGAGCCCGAGATACTGACGATGGCAGACGATATTTGAGCGCCAGAGGAGGTAACATTTTGGCGAAAGACGATGTGATAGAGCTGGAGGGCACGGTCGTCGAGTCCCTGCCCAACACCATGTTCAACGTGGATATCGGAGGCGGCCACATCATCCTGGCCCACATCTCCGGCAAGCTCCGTATGAACTTCATCCGCATACTCCCGG
>CALWYR010000032.1 GCA_944385805.1 uncultured Oscillospiraceae bacterium | reverse complement strand
GATTGCCGGCACCAAGAGCGCCGGGCGCACACGCGCCTTCGCCGCGGATTTCATGCCGCTGCTCTCGTCCGACAGCGAGTTCGCCGCCAAGTGGCGGGCCCTCTGCGCCGCGCACCTGAGCGACGAGGGTATACGCGACCCCGTGCGCTGTTATGAGTATATGGGCCGGTTCTATGTGCAGGAGGGCAACAAACGCGTGAGCGTGCTCAAGAGCTTCGGCGCGCCCAGCGTGCCCGGCTATGTGACGCGCGTGATACCGGCCTGGTCGGCCGACGAGGCGGTGCAGCTCTACTATGAGTTCATGGACTTCTACCGGCTCAGCTCGCTCTACGGCGTGGACTTCTCGCGCCGGGGCGGCTACGCGAAGCTGCAGGCCGCGCTTGGCTATGACGCGCAGCACGTCTGGACGGAGGAGGAGCGCCGCCGCTTCCAAAGCTCGTTCCACTATTTCAAGGAGGCCTTCACGAAGCTGGACGGCCCCGCGCTCGGCATCACGGCGGCGGACGCGCTGCTGGTCTGGCTGGAGTTCTACCCGCTCGGCACCATCAAGGAGCTCTCCACCGGCGAGATACACAAGACCCTCGCGGCGATATGGCCAGACGTGAAGGCCAGGGCGCAGGCAGAACCCATAGAGGTGAGCATAGACGAGCCGGACACCCCGCCCAGCCGCGGGCTCCTGGGGCGCATCTTCGGCGTCAGGGGCGGGCACCTCAATATCGCCTTCGTGAACCTGCCCGACCCGGCCAGCAGCACCTGGACGGCGGCGCACGACCTGGGGCGCAAGACCCTCGAGCAGGCGCTCTACCGCGAGGTGAGCGTGCGCGTCTATAACCTCAGCGCTCAGGACGACCTCGACGCGACCATGGAGCGCGCCGTGGAGGAGGGGGCGCAGGCGCTTTTCGCCACCGCGCCGCCGCTCATCTCCGCCTGCCACAAGCTGGCGGCCCGGCACCCGGAGGTGCGGGTGTTCAACTGCTCGGTGGCCATGCCCTATCCGGGCGTGAGGACGTACTATTCGCGCGTGTACGAGGCCAAGTTCATCACCGGCGCGATAGCGGGCGCGCTCAGCGGGAGCGGGCGCATCGGCTACGTGGCGGGCAGCCCCATCTTCGGCGTCCCGGCCAGCATCAACGCCTTTGCCCTGGGCGCGCTGCTCACCAACCCGCGCGCGAGGGTAGAGCTGGCCTGGTCCGCCGTCAGCGCCGACCCCGTCGCGGAGCTGCGCCGGCGCGGTGCGGAGCTCATCTCCTGCCGGGACATACCCTGGCAGGGCGCGCTGGCCGGCGGATACGGCCTCTGCTCCGTGGCGGAGGACGGTACGCTGAACGCGCTCGCCTCGCCCTACTGGGACTGGGGCAGCTTCTATATCCGCCTTGTGAGCTCGATGCTCAAGGGCGGCTGGGACGCGCTCGACTACCGCGGCAGCGGCAAGGCGGTCAACTACTGGTGGGGCATGAGCACCGGGGCCGTGGGCCTCGAGCTCGCGGACGGCCTCCCGGACGGGCAGCGCAGCCTCGCCAATATTCTCTGCCGCAGCCTCATAGAGGGGGAGATAACCGTCTTCCACCGCGCCTACCGCTCCCAGGACGGCTCCGTCGTCAGCGACGGCAACCGCTGGCTGAGCCCCGAGGACGTGCTGCACATGGACTGGCTGGTGGACACCGTCAACGGCTCCATCCCCGGCTTTGAGGAGCTGCTGCCCATGGCGAGGCAGCTGGTGAGGCTGCAGGGCGTCTACCGCGACGCGCTGCCGCCCGAGAAGGGGGGCGCACAGCCGTGAAGCTGCTGCTGCTCTCCGACCGCGAGAGCCCCTATCTCTGGGACTACTACACCCCGGGCCGCCTCAGCGGCTACGACCTCATGCTCTCCTGCGGCGACCTCGACGCGCGCTATCTGAGCTTCCTCGTCACCATGGGCCGCGCCCCGCTGCTCTACGTCCACGGCAACCACGACGCGGGCTACGCCTCGCTCCCGCCCGAGGGCTGCGAGTGCATAGAGGGCAGGCTCGTCACCGTAAACGGCCTGCGCATACTCGGCCTCGGCGGCAGCTTGCGCTACAACAACGGCCCCCACCAGTACACCGAGCGGCAGATGCGCTGGCGCCTCCTGCGCGCCGAATGGGCCGTACGCCGCGCCGGCGGCGTGGACATAGTCCTCGCCCACGCGCCCCCGAGGGGATACGGCGACCTGGACGACCCCGCCCACCGCGGCTTCGAGGCCTTCTTCCCCTTCCTGGACAAGTACAGGCCCCGCTATCTCATACACGGGCACGTACACATGAACTATGGCCACAATATCCCCCGCACGGTCATGCGCGGCGGGACCGCGATAGTCAACGCCTGGGAGCGCTATGAGCTCGAGCTCTGAGCGGCCGGTACATAAAAGGGCGCCCTCCCGGCCGGGGAGGGCGCCCTTTTGCGCTTATTATGGCCTTAGAGGCTGTAGCTGCCGCGCAGCAGCACCTCGCCCTGGGCGTAGAGCGTCAGCGCCTCCGCGGCGAGATAGAGGTGGTTTGCCTGCAGCTCGCCGCCCGCGGCGAGCGTCTCGCCGGTCGTGGCGTCTATGAGCGCGCCGTCGGCGCCGGCCCCGGCGGAGCGGGATATTATCTCCGTGCCGGCCTCGCACCTGACGCCGCTGCCGCTGAGGCTGGCGCTTACAAAGGCGCCGTTCGCGGCCGTGAGGGAGCCCGCGGCCTCGTCGAGGGCGGCGGAGAATTCGCGCTCGAGCTGCGGGGCGAGCACCTCGTCGAGGTAGCTCATCGCCACCAGCGGGTCGGACTGGGAGCCGTAATTCGTGGCGGCGTAGGCGCCGACGCCCGCCGAGAGCAGCGCGACGGCCAGCAGCAGCGCCGCAATGTGCCATTTCTTCATCATAAGTACCTCCAGCAGCCGCGCGGGGGGTTCCCGCGCGGTCGTTTGTCTCTCCCGGCGCTTACTGCCTGAAGCCGCCGAGACCGAAGCTCACGGCGATGGCGCCGTTCACTCTCTCCATGGTTGGGCCGTCGAGGCGGCCCATGCGCTCGCGCAGACGGGACTTGTCGAGCGTGCGTATCTGTTCAAGGAGCACCACGCTGTCGCGGCTGAGGCCGCAGCCCAGGGCGTCGAGCTCGATATGGGTCGGGAGCCGCGCCTTGCCCGTCTGCGAGGTTATCGCCGCGGCTATCACTGTGGGGCTGTGCCGGTTGCCGGTGTCGTTCTGCACTATCAGCACCGGCCTCATGCCGCCCTGTTCGCTGCCCACTACGGGGCTCAGGTCGGCGTAGTAGATATCGCCCCTGTGTACGGGGCCGGGGTTTGGCATCTGTACCACCTTCCATGACAGGGTACCCGCTCACATAATATGTAGGCGCGGGCGGCGGTGTCCCGCCGGTACTATTCTGCCCGGCGACGGCGCGTTTTAAAAGTCCGGCTTTTCATATTCTTACTGCGGGCGGCAGCTATTCGGATAACTCGGGCGGCGTCTCGGGCGCGGGGTACAGGTGCGTCACGTTGACGCCCTTCGAGCCGTACAGGGGCAGGGGCTCGAACTCGCGCTCCGGCGGCAGGTAGTCCTCCCGCTCGCCCAGGTAGACTCGCGGCACGCGCGGCGAGATGCCGGTCAGCAGCTCATATGGTATGGTGCCCGCCCGCTCGGCCAGCTCGTAGACGCTCGGCCCGTCGCCGAAAATCTCCACCGGATGCGCGGCGGTGTCCAGAGGGTCGATGCCGGTGACGTCGGCCATGCACATGTCCATGCAGATGGTGCCCACCTGCTTTATGCGCTGGCCGTTGAGGCCGAAGGACACCCGGCCGGAGAGGCAGCGTGGCAGGCCGTCCGCGTAGCCGATGGGCAGGGCGGCGAGCATGGTGTCGCGCTCGCAGGTGAATTTGCGCCCGTAGCTGACCGTGTCCCCCTTGTGGTGCAGGTAGCGGCCGGAGACCTTTGTAAAGAGCCTCATTACGGGGCTGAGCATCAGCGCGCCCGTCTCGCGCCCGGGGTAGACGCCGTAGAGCAGCAGGCCGGGCCGCACCATGTCGAGGGCGAACTCGGGGAAGTTGACCACCGCGCCGCTGTTGGCGCAGTGCTTGATGCCCAGGCTGCAGTTGAAGCAGCGCTCGACGCGCCCGACGGCCTCGCAGAAGAGCTCGTACTGCCGCCGCGTAAAGGGGTTGTCCGGCTCGTCGCTGACGGCGAAGTGCGTGAAGACGCCCTTGACCTGCAAATGCTTCGCCTCGCGCAGGATGAACTCCAGCTCGTCGCAGAGCCACTCGCTGCGCGCGTCAAAGCCGACCCGGCTCATGCCCGTGTCCAGCTTGATGTGTATCTTCAGCGTCAGCAGCAGGTGGTTGAGGCACTCCTCATATTCCCTGGCCTGCTCCGCGCTGGTCACGGCCTGCTCCAGGTCGTAGCGCGCGAGGTCGTGCGCCCTCTTCGCCGGCGTGGGGCCGAGCACAAGTATGGGCGTGAAGACGCCCGCCTGGCGCAGCTGCAGCCCCTCCTCGAAGGTGGTGACGCAGATATAGTCCACGCCCAGGCGCTGCAGCTTGCGCGCTATGAAGACGGCCCCGTGGCCGTAGGCGTTGGCCTTGCAGACCGCGGCTATCCTGCAGCCGGCGGGCAGCTGCGAGCGTATCTGTTTATAATTGTGCTCCAGACGCCAGAGGTTCACCTCCGCCCAGGTGCGGCTGGTGTAGTCTTCCTCCAGCGGATAAGACAGTTCATCCATCTCGAAGCCTCCTTCCAGTCTGCGGCCGCGGGGCCGCTCAATAAGCTTCAAAGCTCTCTATCACGCAGCGCGCGGCGCACTCGCCGTGCTCATAGAGCTCCGCCCACTGCACTTCGCCGTCCGGGCCGAGGCTCAGCGTGACCGAGAGGCTGTCCGTCAGCTCCAGCGAGCAGAGCGTGCTCTCCCCCTCGCTCCAGCTGAGGCTTACATAGCCGCTCTCCAGCGCCTCCAGCAGCAGCGGCAGCGCGTCGACGGGCCCCGCGCCGGCCTCCCCGGCCGGGAGCAGCAGCCCCTCGTATTCGAGCGCGCGCCCCTCGGCGTCATAGACGGCGCGCACGCCCGCGAGGCTTTCCGGCGCAAGGACGCTGACGGCGCACTCGCCGCCCTGGCGCGTGAGCGCGAGGGTGTATTGGCGTTCCGCCCCGCCGGCGGTGGAGCCGACGGCGGCGGTGATGCTGACGCTCTCCGACGAGAGCAGCCTCCCGCGCAATTCCGCGAGGGGCTCCGCCGCGCCCGAGCAGGCGCTCAGTGCGAGCGCGAGCGCGAGGACGGTAAATGCCGAAATCAACCGGCGCATGGGCATCCTACTCCTCCATTATGAGCTTCATCGCCTCGGGGAGGAAGTCAATGACATCCGTTATCGTCATGCCGTATTCGCCCTTCGCCTCCGCGGCCAGGTCCCCGGCCAGGCCGTGCAGGAAGACGGCCAGGGGCACGGCCCTCTCCGGCGGGAACTGGCAGAGCAGCGCGCCCATGATGCCCGTGAGCGCGTCGCCGCTGCCCCCGCGGGCGAGGCCGGGATTGCCGCTTTGGTTTACATAAGTGCTGCCGTCGGGGAAGGCCACGACGGTGTTCGCGCCCTTGAGGACCATGATGCAGCCGAGCCTTTCAGCCGAGGAGCGCGCCGCATAGACTCTCGGCGCGGCGGCGTCCCCGCCGAGATAGCGCTCATACTCGCCCGAGTGCGGCGTCAGTATGGGCGGGAAGGCGAGACGGGAGGCAAAGCCGTCCCCGAGCTGCGAGAGCGCCCAGAGTGCGTCCGCGTCCAGCACAACGGGGCAGCGCGCGCCCTCGGCGAGAGCGCTGACGAGCTGCGGGGCATCTGGGCTCTTGCCGAGCCCGGGGCCTGTGCAGAGCGCGTCCACCCGGGGCAGGAGCGCCTCGAGCTCCGCCGCGCCCTCGGCGCTGATGCGCCCGGCGGCGTCGCATTTGAGCGGCTGCACCATGGCCTCGTCGTTTTTGACCGCGGCAATCTGGTATATGCTCTGCGGTACGGCCAGGTATACGAGGCCCGCCCCGGCGCGCACGGCGGCGCGTGAGGCGAGCGTGGGCGCCCCTGAGTAGCCGGTGCTGCCGCCCACGATGAGCAGCCGGCCATAGTCATGCTTGGAGCTCTCCCGCGCCCTCCGGGGCAGGAGCATCGGCGCGGAGGCTCTTACAGCTCTGATGTCCATACCGCCTATTATAGCTTTTTAAAATTATTTCGTCAATTCATTTGACTTCCGGCGGGCGATGTGATATAAGTATATTCCGGTTGGAACAATAATATGGCAATACGCTGTGAACGGGAAAATGCCAGCGCAATGCGCAGCAGAGAACGGGGGCCGGCGGCTGAGAGCCCCCCGCGTCCAGGAGCTGGCTGTTCGCCCGGGAGCGCCCGGCCAATCACCGGCGGGTTCGGCCCGTTAAAGCCGATTGAGAGCGGCGCTCTGCGCCGAATACGGGTGGTACCGCGGAAGTGAGCCTTTCGTCCCAGTGGGGATGGAAGGCGTTTTTTTGTCCCGCGCCCCAGGAAACGTGAAACACCCAAGCTAGGAGGAAGAATATGAAGGAACAACTCGAAAAACTCTCCGCCGAGTCCCTCGCGGCCGTGGCGGAGGCCGAGGATGTCGCCGCGCTGGACGCGCTGCGCGTCAGGTATCTGGGCAAGAAGGGCGAGCTCACCGCCATACTCAAGCAGATGGGCAAGCTCTCCGCCGAGGAGCGCCCGGCCATGGGCCAGCTCGCGAACAGCGTCCGCGCTAAGCTCGAGGCCGCCTTTGACGCGCGCCGCGCCGAGCTCGAGGAGGCCGCGCTGGAGGCCCGGCTCGAGGCCGAGGCCCTCGACGTCACCCTGCCCGGCAAGCGCACCAGGGCCGGCCACAGGCACCCGATGGACATAGTCATAGATGAGCTCAAGGACATCTTCATCGGCATGGGTTTCGAGGTCGACGACGGCCCCGAGGTCGAGGAGAGCGTCTATAACTTCGACCGTCTCAACACCGACGAGGGCCACCCCGCCCGCGAGTGGACGGATACCTTCTACCTTGACGAGGAGAGCCGCACCCTCCTGCGCACCCAGACGAGCAACATGGAGCCGCGCATCATGGAGACGCGCGAGCTGCCCATACGCGCCGCCGTCTTCGGCCGCTGCTACCGCAAGGACGAGGTCGACGCCACCCACAGCCCCATGTTCCACCAGATGGAGGGCTTGGTCGTGGACAAGCACATCACCTTCGCCGACCTCAAGGGCATGCTGCACAACATGGCCGTGCAGATGTACGGGCCCGACACCGTCACCCGCTTCCGCCCGCACCACTTCCCCTTCACCGAGCCGAGCTGCGAGATGGACGTGCAGTGCCACAAGTGCGGCGGCAAGGGCTGCCCCACCTGCAAGGGCGAGGGCTGGATAGAGCTCCTGGGCGCGGGCGTCACCAACCCGCACGTCCACGAGATGAGCGGCATTGACACGAGCAAATACTCCGGCCTCGCCTGGGGCATGGGCCTCGAGCGCGCCGCCATGCGCCGCTTCAAGATAGCCGACCTCAGGCTCATGTTCGAGAACGACGTCAGGTTCCTGGAGCAGTTTTAAGGGGAGGTAAGCACACATGAATCTTTCGAGAAAATGGCTCAACGAGTTTGTCGACCTGAGCCTTGAGGAAGTTAACGACCGCGACTTCGCCGAGGCCATGACCATGTCCGGCTCCAAGGTCGAGGGCACCCACGTCATGGGCGAGGGTATCAGCCGCGTCGTAGTGGGCAGGATAGTCGAGATGGTGCGCCATCACGACTCCGACCACATGTGGACCTGCCAGGTCGACGTCGGCGGCGAGAGGCTGCTTCAGATAGTCACCGGCGCGCAGAACCAGAAGGTTGGCGACCTCGTCCCCGTCGCGCTCGACGGCGCGACGCTGCCCGGCGGCGTCACCATCAACACCACCGTCTTCCGCGGCGAGCTCAGCGAGGGCATGATGTGCTCGCTCAAGGAGCTGGGGCTCACGCTGCACGACTTCCCCTACGCCTATGAAAACGGCCTCTTTGTCCTCGAGGAGCCCTGCGAGCCCGGCGACGACATTGTCCCCGTCATTGGCCGCGACGACCACGTCGTCGAGTTCGAGATAACCCCCAACCGCTCCGACTGCCTCTCCGTTATCGGCCTCGCCCGCGAGGCGGCGGTGACCTTCCACAAGCCGCTCAAGCTGCACACCCCCGTGGTAAAGGGCTCCGGCGGCGACATCAACGACTACGCCAGGGTTGACGTGGAGGACAGCGAGCTCTGCCCGCGCTACACCGCGCGCATGGTGCGCAACATCAAGATCGAGCCCTCGCCCAAGTGGATGCGCGAGCGCATCGCCGCCATGGGCATGCGCCCGATAAACAACATCGTCGACATCACCAACTATGTCATGATGGAGTACGGCCAGCCGATGCACGCCTTTGACTTCGCCTGCGTCGAGGGAGGGCACATCATCGTTCGCACCGCCCGCGAGGGCGAGGTCTGCCGCACCCTGGACGGCACCGCGCGCAAGGTCACGCCCAGTATGCTCTGCATCTGCGACGAGCACAAGCCCGTCGGCCTCGCCGGCGTCATGGGCGGCGAGAACAGCGAGATAACCGGGAACACCAAGATGGTGCTCTTCGAGAGCGCCAACTTCAACGGCACCAGCATCCGCCGCACCGCCGCGGCCCTGGGTATGCGCACCGACGCCTCCGCCCACTACGAGAAGGGCCTCGACCCCTATCTCACGAAGCTGGCCGTGGACAGGGCCTGCGAGCTCGTGGAGCTGCTGGGCGCGGGCGAGGTGGTAGACGGCGTTATCGACGTCTTCCCCAATCCCCCCAAGCCGCTGGTGCGCGAGCTGGACGTCGACCGCGTCAACTGGATACTGGGCACCGAGATAGACGGCGGCACCATGCGCGGCATCCTCACCGAGCTGGGCTTTGAGCTCGAGGGCAATACCGTCACCGTGCCCACGTGGCGTCTCGACATCGACCCCAAGTACACGCAGAACGACTTCGCCGAGGAGGTCGCGCGCATCTACGGCTTCAACAACATCCCCAGCACGATGATGGCCGACTCCGGCACCAAGTCCGGCGGCTACACCCCCGAGCAGGCCGCCGAGCGCCGCCTGGGCGAGGTCTGCCGCGCCTGCGGCTACGACGGCATCATCACCTACTCCTTCTACAGCCCCGCCGGCTGGGACATGATCCGCCTGCCAGCGGACGACCCCAGGCGCGAGGCGATACGCATCCTCAACCCCCTGGGCGAGGACACCAGCTGCATGCGCACCACCACCCTGCCCAGCGTGCTCGAGGTGCTCGCGCGCAACTGGAACTACCGCAACAGGTCTGTGCGCGTCTATGAATTCGCCAAGGTCTATAAAAAGCGCGCCGACGGCCTCGCCGACGAGCCCAAGATAATCACCCTTGGCGCCTACGGCGAGGACATGGACTTCTATACGCTCAAGGGCGTGGTGGAGGAGCTCTGTGACGCGCTGCGCATAACAGGGGCCGAGTACCGCCCTGTCAAGGACAACCCCAGCTACCACCCGGGCCGCTGCGCCGAGCTGGTTATAGACGGCGAGAGCATCGGCGTCTTCGGCCAGGTCCATCCGCTGGTCGCGCGCAGCTACGGCGTCGGCGCGGACATGTACGCCGCCGAGCTCAGCTTTGAGCGGCTCTACGCCCACCGCAGCACCGAGGTCTACTACAGCCCGCTGCCGCGCTTCCCGGCCGTCACCCGCGACCTCTCCGTCGTCTGCGACGAGCAGCTCACCGCCGGCGAGCTCGAGAAGTGCATCCGCCGCGCGGGCGGCGAGTACCTCAGGAACGTCGAGGTCTTCGACGTCTACAAGGGCGCCAACATCCCCGCCGGGAAGAAGAGCATCAGCTTCTCCCTCGCCCTGCGCGCCGACGACCAGACCCTGACCGACGCCCACGCCGACGAGGCCGTACAGGCGATACTCAAGGCACTCGAGGACGAGTACAGCGTTAAGCTGAGGTAAATACTTTTTGCGAAAATAATACCGCTTTCAGCATCCCGGGTGGCGCCTGACATCCGACGTAAGGGGCGTCGAGGACGCCGTCCCCTACGGTGGGGTGCGTGACCGGAAGGCGGTTGCAAACCCGCGAAGAACGGCGCACCGGGGACGGTGCGCCCTACGGGGTTGGCGCAAACCATCACCCCCCAGCAACCCCGGAAAGCGACGCCGCACCAGCGGCGAGCGAGGCCACGTCCGCGTAAGCGCCAACAGCAACCCCGGTGCAAGCCGCGAAGCGGCGAGCCCGACCGTCACCGGAGCCGCACCACGGAGCAATGCCGCGCAGCGGCGAGCGGATGGGAGCGTGCGGGACGTGGTTTGACAGCGGTGGACGTTGGGTTGCGACCGTAAGGTTGCGGCATTGATTGTTTATAAGGTGGGATGGCCAGCAGACCGGCGCCCCTCAGCGACCCCGGTACGACCCCGCAAATCAGCAAGCGGGCCCACGTCCGCGCGAGCACTACCCCCAGCAACCCCGGTGCAAGCCGCGAAGCGGCGAGCAAACCCGATGCGTTGGTTGCTGAAACCTTCCCATCAGCCCGTCGCGTCTCGCAACCCCAGCCGCACGGTACAGCAACGGGCGGGCGCGGCCGAGCGCCATGTCGTGTCCCGCACCCAACGTCCGTGCGCGGCTGACAACGTCTCGGTTCAGGCGGCAGACAGAGGCTGAGCCAAACATCCGCACCCCAGCAAGCGCCTTTTCCTTTCGGGGAGTCTGAGGGACGCTTTCTTTTGGCGCAGCAAAAGAAAGCGCCCCTCAGGAAGAAGGTTAAGTTTAAGGACAAGCCTAAAGAAACAGCGCAAGCCATGGAGAGCGCCCCCTCAGCAGAGCTGGAGTTTGAAAGCCCAAAGGAGAAACGATCCCGCCTCGGGTTTGCTCCGCAAAAGCAACGCTATTTGTAACCCAAGCGTAATGTTGCCGGGCTGAAAATCTGTTATAATAACAGCATCAACAGCTAAGGAGGCTCTGACCATGGAGGATGCGACCAGGAGATTTACCGCGATTGACGAGCGCAACGAGACGCGCGAGATTTTGTCGGCGGTGTATGACGCGCTCAAGGTCAAGGGCTATAACCCGATAAATCAGCTGGTGGGCTATATCATCAGCGAGGACCCCACGTATATCACCAACTACAACAACGCCCGCGCGCTCATCTGCCGCCTCGACCGCGACGAGCTGCTGCAGGAGCTGCTTATAAGCTACCTCGGCAAGTAAGCAAAAGCGAAGGCCGCCCCGGGAACACCGGGGCGGCCTTTTTGCATTTTATCAGTCGGTGGGGCAGATGGCGAAGCAGCGGGCGGGGAAGCCCACGCCGTCGCGCAGCCTGGGGAAGGAGCAGACTATGATGCTGCCGGTGGGCGGGCACTGGTCGAGGTTGCGCATGACCTCTATCTGGAAGCGGTCGACGGCCAGTATGTACTGCTCGCCGGGGTAGGGGTAGGCGTCCGCTTTGGTGGTGACGCTGGCGGGGTCGGTGTCGGCGGGCTCGTGGCCGATAGCGCCGATGTTGCGCTCTTCAACGAGCCACCTGATGGCCTCCACATCCCAGCCGGGGTAGTGGGGCTGGCCGTTCTCGTCGGGGTTGTCGAGGTTGGACTTGGTGTACCAGTCGCTGCGGAAGGCGACGAAGGCGCCCTCGGGGATGCGGCCGTACTCGGCCTCCCAGGCCTGGATGTCCTCGACCTTCAGCATAAAGTCGGGGTTGGCGGCGCACTCGGCGCTCTTGTCTATCACCACCAGCGGCAGCACCAGCTCCTTGACGCCGATCTGCGCCATTGTGCGGCCGCGCTCGTGGAAGTGGCGCGGCGCGTCGACGTGGGTGCCGTACTGGCTGGCGACGGAGTACTGTATGCAGCGCATGGGCGCGGCCATGTCCTCGGGCGTGCCGGGCATGTAGTCAAAGAGCAGGGAGCCCTCCAGCGGCTTGAAGCCGTACCAGTGCGGCGTGTCAGGGCTCAGCTCGTGAGTGAGATCGACCCAGCGGTACTTGGGCGTTTTTAGCTCCGCGAGAGTGTTCCAGAGAATGTTGTCGTTCATGCTTTCTTCCTCCAATATCCGTTGGCCCCGCAGCGCCTCCTGTCCGCGCGACGGCGCCGAAATCTGAAAGCAGGAGGGGCTCCGCCCGCGGCGTCGCGCACGGCCCTTCCCACGCGGGCCGCAAGCCGGGGGACGGCCGCCCTCTTGCCAGCCAATATTTTAACACAGCCGCCGCCGCACTGCAACACTTTTTACGCTTAAATAATTAAAGGCCGCTGCCGAAGGAGGCAGCGGCCTTATCAGTTTTGCGGTTCAGCCGGCGAAGCAGCCCGTGAAGGCGCTGCTGGCGGCGGCCTTGACGTCCTCGGAGAGTATCAGGTAGAGGACGTAATTGCCCTCGGTGAAGACCTGGGCGTTCTGAAGCTTGGGCAGCTCCTCGGGCTGATAGGGCATCCAGCCCTCGAGGCGGTGCTCGAGATACGCGTCGATGGCGCTGTGTATGCCCTCGACCTGCTCCTCGCCGGCGGCCTTGAAGAGGCCGAACTCGTCTATCGAGGTGCCCATGTTGGTCACCATGACGAGCGCCTGCTCGTAGGAGCCGGAGGCGAGCCCTATCATGTTCTCGATGTAGGCGCTGTCCTGCTCGGCCATGGAGCCGGTGCCGACGGCGGATTTGACCGCCTCCGCCACGGCCTCAAAGCCGGGGTCGGCGGCTTCGCTGCCGCAGCCGGCGAAGGCCGCGAGGCAGAGCGCGAGAGCCAGTATGAGGGCGATTTGCTTTTTCATAATATCCCTTCGTTTCCCCTGCGTTTAGATGTAGGCGTGGGTGCGCAGGTATTGGAGTACGAGCTGGAAGCCCTGGGCGTTGAGATGGATGTAGTCGCCGTTCTGGAGATTGTCCGGCAGCCAGCCCTCGGTGTCCTTGAGCACGGAGCAGGTGTCGGAGTACTTGGTGCCGGTGGCGGCGGCGACCTCCTTTATCCACTCGTTGGCGGCGTTTATCTTCTCGTTGTTGATGCTGTCGAGCTGGGCGTAGCTGCGGCCCACGGGGTAGATGCTGTTGCAGATTATCTTGGTGTTGGGGCTGTTCTCCTTGACGATGTTGATGACGCCGGTGTAGCACTCCTTGAAGTAGTCCTCGTCCATCATGGCCACGCCGTTGACGCCGAGGGTTATCACAAGATACTCGGGCTGCTTGAGCGCGCAGGCCTCGGCGATGCTTATCTCGGGGCCGTCGGGCGTCGGGCAGCGGACGGTGGCGGTGGCGTAGTTGAAGAGGGAGAGGGTGCCGCTGGCGGGGGTCCAGACCTGTTCGCTCTCGAGCTCGCCGGTGAGCAGCGGGGCCTCGTTGCTGTAGTACCAGAGGCCGTAGGTGGTGCTGTCGCCGATGAAGGTGAGCTTGTCTATGTAGGCCTGGCCGGCGTCGGGGGTCTCGCCGAGGATGGTGCCGCTCTGGCCCGTGGTCTGGCCCGCCGGGTCGGAGGGCTCGGCCGCGCCGGGGTCGGTGGCCGCGGTACCGGGGTCGGTCGTGACAGCGCCGGGGTCAGCGCTCTCGCCGCCGGGCGATTCGGGGTTCACGCTCTCCTGGGCGGGGGCGGGGGGAGTGGTCACGGGCGTCTCGCTGCCGCCGCAGCTGGAGAGCAGCAGCGTGAGCAGCACGGCGAAGAGGCAGAGAAAGATGCCTCCCGTCCAGATGACGTAGCCGGAATTTCTTCTGGTGTTGTTGCCTTTCAAATGGTTCACCTTTGGTCGCGGGGGCCTTGCGCCCCGGTTTTGCCGGAAGGGCATGGCAGGGCCCGGGATACCCGGGCCCTGCAAAAATCAGCTTACTCCTCGGCGTCCTTCTTCGCGTCGTCGATAATCTTCTGCTGCACGTTGGCGGGAGCCTCGGCGTAGCGGACGAAGTCGAGCGTGAAGCTGCCGCGGCCCTGCGTCATACTGCGCAGGTCAATGGCGTAGGAGCTCATCTCGGCGATGGGGACCTCGGCCTCGACGGTCTGCATGCCGCCTTCGGCGTTCATGCCCATGACGGTGCCGCGCCTCTTGGAGCTGATGTCGCTCATGATGTCGCCCATGTTGGCGTCGGGGATGGTGACCTTCAGCAGCCCTATCGGTTCCAGTATGACGGGGCTGGCGT
>CALWYR010000031.1 GCA_944385805.1 uncultured Oscillospiraceae bacterium | reverse complement strand
CGCCGGCGTACTTCTCAAAGCCGCTCTCGGTGGGGACTACGAGGGTCGGGGCCTGCTTGACGCCGTAGCGGCGCGCGAGGTCGGCGTTCTCCTCGGCGTTGAGCTTCTCATAGGGGAAGTTCTGCTTATCGAGCATGGTCACGGCGAGGCGGCAGTTCGGGCAGGTCGGCGTCGTGAAGAGCAGGGGCGTCGCGCCCTCCGCGGCGCTCGCGGCGGCGCTTTCGGCGGCCGTCTCGGGGACGGCGGAGCCGATGTGCCCGTCGAGGTCGGGCTCGTGGCCGCAGCCGCAGCCGGCGGGATGCTTCGCCGGGTCGAGGTGGCTGTGGCCGAGGTCGTAGGTCTTGCGCTCCTTGTACTCCTGGGTCTTGCCGGCGTTCCAGTTCTGCACCGGGCGGTAGTAGCCGGTGATGCGGCTATAGACCTCGGCGCTCTCGCCGCAGTGCGGGCAGGTGAACTGCTCGCCGGCGAGGTAGCCGTCGTTCTTGCAGACGGAGTAGGTGGGGCTGAGCGTGTAGTAGGGCAGCTTGTAGTTTTCGGCTATCTTGCGCACGAGGCTCGCGGCGGCCTGCCAGTCGGGCAGCTTCTCGCCCAGGAAGGCGTGGAAGACGGTGCCGGAGGTATAGAGGGTCTGCAGCTCGTCCTGGATGTCGAGGGCGGCGAAGATGTCCTCGGTGTAGCCCACGGGCAGGTGGGAGCTGTTGGTGTAGTAGGGCGTGCCGCCCGGCTCGGCGGCGGTGATGATGTCGGGGTAGCGCTCCACGTCGTGCTTGGCGAGGCGGTAGCAGGTGCTCTCGGCGGGGGTGGCCTCGAGGTTGTAGAGGTCGCCGTACTGCTCCTGGTAGTCGGAGAGGCGGCTGAGCATGTGGCGGAGGGTGCGCTTGGTGAACTCCTTGCAGCTCTCGTGGGTCATGTCCTCGCGGATCCACCTGGCGTTGAGGCCGGCCTCGTTCATGCCGACAAGGCCAATGGTGGAGAAGTGGTTGTCAAAGCTGCCGAGATAGCGGCGGGTGTAGGGGTAGAGGCCCTCGTTCATCAGCTTGGTGACGACGTCACGCTTTATCTTGAGGCTGCGCGCGGCGATGTCCATCAGCTTGTCGAGGCGGCGGGTGAAGTCGGCCTCGTCCTTGCTGAGGTAGGCCAGGCGCGGCATGTTGAGCGTGACCACGCCGATGGAGCCGGTGCTCTCGCCGGAGCCGAAGTAGCCGCCGGACTTGCGGCGCAGCTCCCTGAGGTCAAGGCGCAGGCGGCAGCACATGCTGCGCACGTCGCTGGGCTCCATGTCGGAGTTGATGTAGTTGGAGAAGTAGGGCGTGCCGTACTTGGCGGTCATCTCGAAGAGCAGCTTGTTGTTCTCCGTGGGGCTCCAGTCGAAGTCCTTGGTTATCGAGTAGGTGGGGATCGGGTACTGGAAGCCGCGGCCGTTGGCGTCGCCCTCTATCATGATGTCGATGAAGGCCTTGTTGACCATGTCCATCTCGGCCTTGCAGTCGCCATAGGTGAAGTCCATCTCCTTGCCGCCGACAATGGCCTTCTGGTCCTTGAGGTCATTGGGCACGGTCCAGTCGAGGGTGATGTTGGAGAAGGGGGCCTGGGTGCCCCAGCGGGAGGGGGTGTTGACGCCGTAGACAAAGCTCTGGATGCACTGCTTGACCTCTTTGTAGTTGAGGTTGTCCACCTTGACGAAGGGGGCGAGGTAGGTGTCGAAGCTGGAGAAGGCCTGGGCGCCCGCCCACTCGTTCTGCATGATGCCGAGGAAGTTGACCATCTGGTTGCAGAGCGTGGAGAGGTGGCTCGCGGGAGAGGAGGTTATCTTGCCGGGGATGCCGCCGAGGCCCTCCTGGATGAGCTGCTTGAGGCTCCAGCCCGCGCAGTAGCCGGTGAGCATGCTGAGGTCGTGCAGGTGGAGGTCGGCGTTCTTGTGGGCGTTGGCTATTTCGTCGTCGTAGATTTCGCTCAGCCAGTAGTTGGCGGTTATCGCGCCGGAGTTGGAGAGGATGAGGCCGCCGACGGAGTAGTTGACGGTGGAGTTCTCCTTCACGCGCCAGTCGGAGTTGTTGAGGTAGCTGTCGACCACGTTCTTGTAGTCGAGGTAGGTGTTCTTCATGTTGCGCAGCTTCTCGCGCTGGCGGCGGTAGAGGATGTAGGCCTTGGCCACGTGCTCGTAGCCGCCGCGGGAGAGGACGGCCTCGACGCTGTCCTGGATGTCCTCGACGGAGACGGCCTCCTCGGCTATCTTGTCCTGGAAGTCCGCCGTAACCTTGAGCGCGAGGAAGTCGATAACGCTCTCGTTGTACTCGGTGCTGGTGGCCTCGAAGGCCTTCTTAATGGCGTCGCTTATCTTCTTGATGTTGAATTCGACGAGCTCGCCGTCTCTCTTTTTAACCCTGTACATTGCTTGATCCTCCTGTATGTAAAAGCTGTTTGTAAACCGGTTCAGATACCGCGGACCCTGACGGACGGCACCCTGGGCCGCACTATGTCCGCGAAGGCCGCCATCTCGGCATCGTCGAAGCCGGAGAGGCCCGCGCCGGCGATGAGGTCGCCGGAGTCCCTGAACTCCTGGATATAGTACTCCTTCGCCCCGGCTATCCACTCGGCGATGCCCTCGAAGTCGGCCGCCGTGTGCAGGCCCTTTACCGCCGTGGTGCGGAATTCATAGTCCACGCCGCAGCCCATGAGATACTCCGCGCTCTCCCGCACCGGGGCGAGGTCGAAGTTCGGAAGGCCGACGAGCCTCGCGTAATTCTCCGGCGCGGCCTTGATGTCCATGGCCACTCGGTCGACGAGCCCGGCCTCCACCACCTCGCGCAGCCTGAGCGGGAAGGTGCCGTTGGTGTCGAGCTTTACGCTGTAGCCGAGGGCCTTTATCTCGCCGAGCAGGCCGCCGAGCCCGCGGTGCAGCAGGGGCTCCCCGCCCGTGACCGCCACGCCCTCGAGCACGCCCACGCGCTTTTTGAGGAAGGCGAGCACCTCCTCCGCCTCCATCGAGTCGCGCGGCCTGTCCGGCAGCGCCAGCGAGGCGTTGTGGCAGAAGGGGCAGCGCAGGTCGCAGCCGGCCGTAAACACGGTGCACGCCACCTTCCCGGGGTAGTCGAGCAGCGTCAGTTTTTGCATTCCGGCGATGAACATGGGCCTTTTCCCTCCGCTTTGGGCATAAACTTGCGCTCTCCGGGAAACGCACATCTAGCGGTCTCGGGAGCGGCTGTATCACAATATATAGTGTTCGGATGCAAATGTCAAGTGGCAAAAGGCACAAAAGCCACATTGGAACCTTTCGTTACGCTTTTGTAAAATCTCTGTCCCCGCTCTGCAACCCGTATGTACAGCCCCGCGGGCTGACGGCGCGCAAAACCACCACCGGCAGCGGGGCCGGTGGTGGGAAAGCTCCGCGCGAAGGCTGCTCTCAGGCGGCCGGCCGCGCGATATGGAAATTACGTCGCCCCCGCCTTACGGCGCTCAGAGGCTCATGGGCTTTTCGCCCTTTTTGAAGTGCAGCTCCTTGAGGCCCTCGACCTCGTCGCAGACGGCCTTGAACGAGCAGGTTGTGCAATCCGTAGAAAGCCCGTCCATGATGTGGTTGAGCGTGAGGGTTATCGCGTCCACCTTCCTGCCGGTCTCGGCCAGCTCCTTGCAGAGGGCCCTGTCGCCGGTGACGAAGATGACGCAGGCGTGGTCTATGAGCTTGTTCTCCTTATACTTTTTGATGAAGCTGTTGCCGATGTTCCGGAAGCTGATGCCGCGCTTTACGGCCTGGCGGCTCACGCGCACCTGTTCCCTGCCGTTCTCGGGCGAGACGCGCATCATGTAGCCCTGCGGGAAGACGTGGTACTTCACGAACTCCATGTCGCGTATGGTGCGGAAGGCCTCCTGGTCGTCCCCGCTTATGGAGTTGACGTGCAGCAGCACGACGCGGGCGAAGGGCGTGTCGGCGCGCAGCTCGCTGAGGTCGGGGCCGACGAGGACTATCCGGTCCTCGGGCACCAGGGCCGCGTCCGTGGTCACGCAGGTGCAGTTGCTGGCCGGAAGGCCGCTGCCGCCCAGCTCATAGGCGGCGTCGCGGGTCAGCACCAGCTCGTTCTGGCCGTTGTCGGCCCAGGCCCGGCCGGGCTCATACCCCCAGCTCTTGGGGGTATGAGCGTTGATGCGGCCGAGTATTTCGCTGATTGTGCTGTTATAGAGCTCCATATCAGAACTGCACGTCCCTGACCTTGCGGTCGTGGAACTTGTTAAGCACGGTGTAGAGCCAGCCCACGAGCTTCATGTCCAGGTTCAAAAAGTAGATGGTGAAGAGCACGCCGACAGTTGCGGCCAGGACGCCGAGCAGCGTCTTGAAAATACGGCCAATAATGCAGCCCTTTTTCATACTTACTCCTTTCTGCGCTTACGCGCCCTTGGCCATACCCTTCTGCCTCGCGTACTCCGCCGCGCCGAGGGCGCCCATAAGCTGCGGGTCGGTCTTGAGGTTTATAACCTTGAGCTTGAGCACGTGCTCGATTGCCTGCTTGAGGCCCTCGTTCTTGGCGCAGCCGCCGGTGAGGGTAATGGAATCGGTGGCGCCGGCCTTCTTGGCCATGACGAAGCAGCGCTTGGCGACGGCCATCTCGATGCCCGCGGCGATCTCGTCGGTGGGCTTGCCCTCGCCGACGAGGGTAATGACCTCGCTCTCGGCGAAGACGGTGCACTGGGCGGTGATGGGAATGACGTTCTTGGCGCTGAGGCTGAGGTTAGAGAACTCGGGCAGGCTCATCTCGAAGGCGTTGGCCATGGCCTCGAAGAAGCGGCCGGTGCCGGCGGAGCACTTGTCGTTCATGGCGAAGTTCTTGAC
>CALWYR010000030.1 GCA_944385805.1 uncultured Oscillospiraceae bacterium | reverse complement strand
CTCACGGCGTACATCGGCATCATCTACTTCAACGAGACGCTGAACCTGGCGCTCAGCCTCGCGCGGCTCAGGCGGGTGGTTTAGTCCCCGCCGCCTTTACAGAAAGCCCGAGGGGGCTTCCCTTTGCGCAGGCAAAGGGAAGCCCCCTCATGGTCAAACGGGCTATGGGCTTTCAGGGCGCGCTCAGTCGCCGTAGACGGCCTTCATGCAGCGGTAGGTCATGTAGCAGTCGTACTTGGAGACGACCTCATAGGGCGCGTGCATGCTTATCACGGGGACGCCGGCGTCGATGGTGGCTATGTTGCGGTTGCCCATGTACATGGCCACGGTGCCGCCGCCGCCCTGGTCGACCTTGCCGAGCTCGGCCATCTGCCACTGTACGCCGCTGCGGTCGAGCAGCTCGCGGACATAGGCCACCAGCTCGGCGGGGGCGTCGTTGGTGCCGGACTTGCCGCGCGCGCCGGTAAACTTGCTCAGGCCCACGCCGTAGTTGAGGCGCGCGGCGTTGCGCTTCTCGCTCACGTCGGGGTAGTTGGGGTCAAAGGCCGCTGTTACGTCGGCGCTGATGCAGACGCTGTTGGCGAAGCAGTCGCCGAGCTCGCTGCCGTCCGCGCGGCAGAGCTTGTTCATGAACCACTCGAAGGCCTCGCTCTTCATGCCGGAGACGCCGTCGGAGCCGGTCTCCTCCTTGTCGGCGAGGATGCAGACGGCGGTGCGGCGCGGGGACTCCAGCTCCAGTATCGCCTTGAGCTCGGCGAAGGCGCAGACGCGGTCGTCGTGGCCGTAGGCGCCTATAAGGCTGCGGTCGAGGCCCAGGTCGCGCACGTCGAAGGCGGGCACGGCCGCCAGCTCGGCGGAGATGAAGTCGGCCTCGGTGATGCCGTACTTGCTGTTGAGGATGGCCATTACGGCCAGCTTGACGCGGTCCTTGCCCTCGTCGGCGTAGGGCACGGAGCCGGCGAAGATATTCATGCTCTCGGCCTTTATCACCTCGTTGGCCTTCTTGGCCATCTGCTCGCCGGCCAGATGGGGCAGGAGGTCGCTGACATAGAGCACGGGGTCGGCCTTGTCGCGGCCGATGCAGACCTCTATCGTCTCGCCGCTCTTGAGTGCGACTACGCCGTGCAGCTCGAGGGGGATGGCCGTCCACTGGTACTTCTTTATCCCGCCGTAGTAGTGCGTCTTGAGGAAGGCGAGCTCGCTGTCCTCGTAGAGGGGCAGCTGCTTGAGGTCCAGGCGCGGCGAGTCCACATGCGCGGCGGCGATGACCGCTCCCGCGCTCATCGGCTCGCGGCCCACGACCGCCAGGAGCAGGGCCTTGCCGCGGTTGGAGTAGTAGACCTTGCTGCCGGGCCTGAGGCTCATGCCGGGGATATAGGGCGCGAACCCGGCCCGCTCCGCCAGCTCGATGGCGTTGGCCACGCACTCGCGCTCCGTGCGGGAGCCGTCGAGGTAGCGCTTGTACTCCTCGCAGTATGCCTCGAGCTCTACCCGCTCGGCGTCGGAGAGGGTGTCGTAGCCGTTCCTGGGCTCATAGAAGAGCTCGGCGCGGTAGTCTTTCTTTTCTTCCATTGCTGATTACCTCCGTAAATGCGGCCCTGCACCGGGCCTCGAATTCTTCCGCCGTGCCGTCGTTCATGAGGCAGGCGCTGCATTTGTCGATATAGTATTGGTCGCCGGGCTGGGCGGCTATGCGGCTGAGGGCGTAGTCGCGGCTCACGCCCTCGCGGGCCATGATGCGCTCGCAGCGCAGCTCCCTCGGCGCGAGCACGCCGAAGACGGCGCAGCATATCTTGTCCAGACCGGCCTCGAAGATACCGATGGCGTCTATGGCCGCGAGCGTGCCGCCGGCCATGGCGTGGGCGCGCAGCAGCTCAAATGTCGCGCGGCTGACGTACTTGTGCGTGATGGCGTTGAGCTCGGCGAGAGCGGAGCTGTCGGCGAAGACTATTTTGCCCAGGGCCTTGCGGTCGAGAGTATCGCCGTCATATACCGGGCCGAAACGGCCGACAATCTCCGCGCGCATGCTATCGTCCGTGCGCGTGAGCTCATGGTAGAGCTCGTCGGCGTCTATGCAGAGCGCGCCGAGGGCCTTGAGCGCGCCCAGGGCCGTGGTCTTGCCCGCGCCGGTGGGGCCGGTGAGGCCGATGATGCACATATCGGCTGCCAGCCGCGCGGCGATCTCAGGCTCCGGGAGCGCGCCGGGGCGCAGGATCCCGAAGGGCGCGTCCGCGAGCGTGACGATGGTGGATTCGGTGCCGATGCCGCACTCGCCGCCGTCTATGACGGCCTCTATTTTGCCGTCAAAGTAGCCGAGCACCTGCGCGGCGGTCTTGGGGCTGGGCGCGCCGGAGGGGTTGGCGCTGGGCGCGGCGAGGGGCAGGCGGCACCCGGCCAGCAGCTCCAGCGTGAGCGGGTGGTCGGGGCAGCGGAGGCCCACGGTGGAGCCGCCCGCGCGCACTATCTCCGGGATCTCGCCGCGGCTCTCGCCGATTATTGTGAGCGGCCCGGGCCAGAACTCCTCGGCCAGGCTGCGGGCCTGGGGCGGGACGCGCCTCCAGCAGCGGTCCATCGCCTCCGCGCCGTGTACCATAAGGCTCAGCGGCTTCACCTCGGGCCGGCCCTTGACGGCGTATATGCGCTCCACCGCCCCGGGGTCGAGACCGTTGGCGGCAAGGCCGTAGACCGTCTCCGTCGGCACGGCGACGAGGCCTCCGCGCCCGATTATCTCCGCCGCGCGGCCGAGATTGCCGCGGGTAATTATCTCAGTTTTCATCGCTGCCTCCCGCGCCGCCCAGCTCGCCGGCGCGCTCGGCGGCGGCGAGGGCGTCGACAAGCTCGTCGAGCTCGCCGTCCATTATCCTGTCTATCTTGTAGAGCGTGAGGCCTATCCTGTGGTCTGTGACGCGGCCCTGGGGGAAGTTGTAGGTGCGGATGCGCTCGTTGCGCATACCCGTGCCCACCTGGCTGCGCCGCTCGGCGGCGCGCTCGGCCTCCGCCCTCGCCCGCTCGGCCTCATAGAGGCGCGAGGCGAGGATTTTCATCGCCCTATCCTTGTTCTTGTACTGGCTGCGCTCGTCCTGGCACTCGACCACCGTGCCCGTGGGCAGGTGGGTGATGCGGATGGCGCTCTCCGTCTTGTTGACCTTCTGCCCGCCCGCGCCGGAGGAGCGGAAGGTGTCTATCTGCAAATCCGCCGGGTCTATATTGACCTCGACCTCGCTGACCTCGGGCAGCACGGCGACGGTGGCGGTGGAGGTGTGTATGCGCCCGCCGGCCTCGGTCTCCGGCACGCGCTGCACGCGGTGGACGCCGCTCTCGTACTTCAGCCGCGACCAGGCCCCCGCGCCCTCGACCGTGAAGCTTATCTCCTTTATGCCGCCGAGCTCCGTCTCGTTTACGTTGGCGACGGAGACGCGCCAGCGCCGCGCCTCGGCGTACATGGCGTACATCCGGTAGAGGCTGTGCGCGAAGAGGGCGCTCTCCTCGCCGCCCACGCCGGCGCGTATCTCGATAATGACGCTGCGCCCGTCGTCCGGGTCGGCGGGTATCAGCAGCTCCCTGAGCCTGGCCTTCAGCTCCTGCGCCTTCGCCGCGGCGGCGGCGTGCTCCTCGCGCGCCATTTCGCCGAACTCGGCGTCGCGGAAAAAGGACTCGGCCTCGCGCATGGCCTCCAGGGCGGCAAAATATTCCCGCGCGGCGTCCGCCGCGGGCGCGAGGCCCTTCATCTCCCGCGCCAGCGCGGAGCAGCGCTCCGGGTCGGCGTAGGTCTCCGGCAGCGCCGAGACGCGCTCGAGCTCATCATAGCGGGCGACTATCTCCCGCAGTTTCTCATCCATGCTATCGCTCCTTATGTCTTGCAGCACATATTATAGCAGGCTTATCCCGCGACGGCAAGCGAATAAAAAGGCCCGGGGGAATTTCCCCGGGCCGCGGCGCGCGCTATTCCAGCAGCATCCCGGCCGCGCGCAGGTCCTCTACGCAGCGGCGGTAGCTCTCCTCGTCCTCGCAGAGGAGGGTGTGCGTGTGGATGCCGGCGGTGAGGGTGGAGAGGGGCGCGGCGCCCTCGGCGTTGACGCGGCGCATGAACTCGCGCACGTCGCGGCGGTTTGCAAGGTGCAGCTCGCCGGTGAGCTGGCCGTAGACGGCGTGCTCAATCACCACGTCCAGCACGGTGCAGCCGTTGTCCACCATGATGTTGAGCTCGCGCTCGAGGCTGTCAAAGCCGTGGCAGACGGCGACGGTGCGCCGCTCGCCCGTCTCCGCGCCGGAGCCAAGCACGTAGCCCCGGGGCGTGGCGGTTATCTCCATGCCCCCCGCCCGCAGCAGGGCGATATCGCCGACGACTATCTGGCGGCTGACCCCGTAGCGCTCGCCCAGCGCGGCGGCGGGTACGGGGCCGTGGGCCTCTCTGAGCGTGCGCGCGATGGCGCTGCGGCGCGCGGCGGCGTCCATCAGCCGTGGGCTGCCTTCAGCATCTCGTGCTTGATGCCGAGCAGCCGGTCGGAGAGGTCGACGTAGTAGTTGTGCGGGTAGTCGAAGCGCCGCACCTCGGGCCAGAGCGTGGCCACCTCGCTCCTGCAGTATGCCTGTATCTCCGGCAGGGTCGGCAGCTCATAGACGAGCTCGCCGTTTTTGAATATAGGCGCCTGCAGCTCGCGGGCGCGGTAATTCGTCATCGTCTTCTGCTTCCAGGTGGCGTCCGGGTCGCGGATGACGAGGTCGCGCGTGTCGTCGACCACCTCGTCGTAGACGGTGATGTAGTCGGCCTCGGCCATGCCGGTCTCGCGGCCGTAGAAGCGGTAGAGGCGCTTGTAGTGCGGGTTGGTTATCTTGCCCACGTTCTCGCTTATCTTTATCCTCGGGACTATCTCGCCGCCCTCCTCCACGGCGACGAGCTTGTAGACACCGTCGAAGACGGGGCTGGTGCGGCTGGTGATAAGCCGCTCGCCCACGCCGAAGGAGTCGATGCAGGCGCCCTGGCGCAGCAGCTCACGTATAAGGTGCTCGTCGAGGGAGTTGGAGCAGGTTATCGTGCACTCCGTCCAGCCGGCCTCGTCGAGCATTTTGCGCGCCTGCTGCGTGAGGTAGGCGAGGTCGCCCGAGTCGAGGCGGATTCCGCACTTGGTGATGCCGCGGGGCCTGAGCACCTCGTTGAAGGCGCGTATCGCGTCCGGCACGCCGCGGCGCAGGGTGTCGTAGGTGTCCACCAGCAGCACGGCGTTGGTGGGGTATTGCTCACAGTAGGCCTTGAAGGCCTCGTACTGGCTGGGGAACATCTGCACCCAGGCGTGGGCCATTGTGCCCGCGGCGGGGACGCCATAGATCTGGTCGGTGAGCACGCAGGCCGTGCCGCCGCAGCCGCCGATATAGGCGGCCCGCGCGCCGAGGACGGCGGCGTCGGGGCCCTGCGCGCGGCGCGAGCCGAACTCGAGCACCACCCGGCCGTCGGCGGCGCGCACGACGCGGTTGGCCTTGGTGGCGATGAGGCTCTGGTGGTTGATGGTCAGCAGCAGGAAGGTCTCCAGCAGCTGCGCCTGTATGGCCGGCGCGCGCACGGTCATGATGGGCTCGCGCGGGAAGACGGGGGTGCCCTCCGGCACGGCCCAGACGTCGCCGGTGAACTTGAAGTGCCTGAGATAGTCGAGGAAGGCCTCGCTGAAAATACCCCTGCCGCGCAGATACGCGATGTCTTCGTCCGAGAAGTGCAGGTTCTGTATATACTCCACCGCCTGCTCCAGGCCCGCCGCGATGGCGAAGCCGCCCTGGTCGGGCACGGTGCGGTAAAAGAGGTCAAAATAGGTGACTGTGTCCTTCATGCCGCACTCGAAGTAGCCGTTGCCCATGGTGAGCTCATAGAAGTCGCAGAGCATGGTGTAGTTGAGTCCGTTGTTCCTGTCCATAAATCACTCTCTCCCCCGGGGGTGTATTGACACGATTATAAGCTCTTTACAGGAATTTTGCAATGCCTGCGCTTGTTATTCTTGTGGCTATCGCCCTGCCGCGGCGGAGCGCGGCAGAGTGCGGAAAAGCGGGGGCGCTCTCCCTTGCAGCGGCAAAAGAGGGCGCCCCCCGGCTTTTCAGAAACGCTGGATTGGGCCTCAGTCGATGCGTGCCCTGGCGATAATCCCTATCCCCAGCGGATAGGGGCCGGTGTGCACGGCGATGACCGAGCTGATGTGGGTGATGTGTATCTCCTCGCCGGAGCCGAGGCCCAGGTCGGCGAGCATCCCCTCCACGCGGGTGCGGAACTCGACGGCCTCGTTGTAGTCGTAGCCGTAGCCGATGCAGATAGAGAACTGCTCGCGGCTGGTGAAGGTCTCCCTTATGTACTCCTCCGCGTTTTTGAGCGTCTTCTCCAGCGTCTTGGCGCGGCCGCGGCCCACACCGCCGAGGAAGATCTCGCCCTCCTTGAGCGTTATCACAGGGCGGATGCCGAGCACGGAGCTGACCTTACCGGCCAGCTTGCCGATTCGGCCGCCGTGGGCGAGGTAATCTATGCCGCCGATGGTAAAGAAAATGCGTCCCGTGGGGCGGATTTCATAGAGCCGCTCTACCGCCTCGGCGTAGCCGACGCCCGCGTCGCGCATGTTGCAGGCCTCCAGCACCATCAGGCCCTGGAGCACCGTGTTGACCATGGAGTTTATGACGGTGATCTCCGCGTCCGGGTAGTCCTCGTGCAGCAGGTCAAGCGCTATCCTGGCGGTCTGGTAGGAGTTGGAGAACTTCTCGGTGATGCAGAGCACTATCGCCTTCTCCCCGGCCTTCGCGAGCTCGGTGAAGACCTTGAGATAGTCCTGCGTAGAGGGCGTGGAGCTGCTGGGGTAGACGCCGGGGTGCGTCACCATCCACTCGTAGAACTCGTCGTCGCCGATGTCCACGTTCTGCTGCAGATAGTCGCCTCCGCCGAGCATGACGAAGAAGTTTATCACACGGATGCCGCGCGCTTTTATCACCTCGGGCGGTATGTCGCCGGAGCCGTCCGTTATAACAGTGAATTCGCTCATGTGCCTGACCTCTTTTCTCAATAGGTGGCGGCCCGGCTGTATGCGCCGGGCCGTGGCGGAGAGGATGGGATTCGAACCCATGGCCCGTCGCCGGGTCACCGGTTTTCAAGACCGGCTCCTTAAACCACTCGGACACCTCTCCAGGGCTGACACTTCATTATAACATTTTATCGGCTTTTTACAAGGGCAAAAGAGTAAACATTACTCTCAGAACACGCCCGGAACGACGCTGGCCAGGAAGAGGCCGAGCAAATACGAGCAGGCGTTCCCCGCGGCGGAGAGGCCGAAGGCCCGCTTCACGCCTATCTCTTCGCCCGCGCGGCGGAAGAAAACTCTGTAGAGCACGGCCTCGGCTATGAATATCGCCAGCTCCATGAGGAGGAAGCGGAACGCGAACATGAAGCTGCCCTGGTAGTAGGCGATGAGGTTGAGGGCCAGGTTGAGCGCCAGCTGCGTGCAGATATTGATGACGGCGATAATCTTCACCTGGCTCCGCGAGCGGTATCCCAGGCACCAGGCGACTCCCAGCTCCAGCGCTATGGTGAGCAGCAGCCTCAGCAGGAAGCCGGGCACCTCCGCGCCGTAGTCATAGCTGCGCTCGAGCGTGAGCTCGCCGTGGTCGAGCTCAGCTGCGAAATAGCTTTTGAAGGCGTAGGCCTCGTGACTCCCGCTCACGGCGAACTCGCCCGTATCGGGGAAATAGAGCAGCAGCTTGAAGTCATCCGGCGGGTAATAGCCCCACCAGAGCTGGCCGTCCTCCGAGCAGAGCCAGAGCCTCTGCAGGAAGTAATAGCCGTCCGCGTCCTCGTAGCCGACAAAGGCGCGCCAGATCTCCTCGGGCGCGAGGTCGAGGAACTGGTTCGTGCCGTCGTAGACGCTGGCCGGGCCGGTGGACGTCTTCTCGCCGAGCAGCGTGCCCCAGCACTCCCGGCCGGGCTCGAGGCCGTCTATGCTTATCCTCACCGAGGGCTTGGGCCCCATGTCCGCGAAGGCCGCCGTGGGCAGCAGCGCCATTATGAACACGCAGAGGACAACAGCTGCAAAACGCTTCATTTCCCTCACTCCCATTCCATTATACATAGCCTGACGCCGGCAGTAAAGCAAAAGTTCCCTCGGCTCTTGACGAATCGGGCGTTTGGGGGTTAAATATGTTGTATCCACGGAAAGAAGTGATAGCATTGCCATACATTATCCGCCCAGCGTCGGCTGCCGACGCCGCCGCCTGCGCCGGGCTCTACGCGCCCTATACCCGCACGCTGATAACTTTCGAGTCCCCCGCCCCCGACGCGGCCGAGATGGCCCGGCGCATCGCCGAGACGATGGAGAATTACCCCTGGCTCGTCTGCGAAAGGGACGGCGAGGTGCTCGGCTACGCCTACGCCCACCGCTTCCGCACCCGCGCGGCCTACGATTGGGACGCCGAGCTCTCCATTTACCTGCGGCAGGGCTGCGGCGGCCGCGGCATTGGCGGAGCGCTCTACACCGCCGTGCTCGAGCTCCTGCGCGAAATGCGTTATGTAAACGCTTATGGCACCGTCTCCGTGCCCAACCAGCCCAGCGAGCGTCTGCACGAGAAGTGCGGCTTCAAGCGTGTCTGCGTCTTTGAAAACACCGGCTGGAAGCTGGGAGAGTGGCGGGGACTGGCATTTTATCACCTTCAGCTCAACGAATACGCCGAAACCCCCGCGCCCGTCGTCCCCTTCCCCGAGCTGCCGGCGGAAACGGCGGAGCGTATATGCGCTGACTGCGCGGCTCGGCTCAACAAGTGAGGTGCTGATATTATGTATACTATTCGACCCGCGTCCGTAAATGACGCCGCCGCCTGCGCGGCCATCTACGCGCCCTACGCGGCCACGCCCGTGACCTTCGAGTACCCCGCGCCCTCGGCAGCCGAGATGGCCCGCCGCATCACCGAGACGGCCGCCGCCTACCCCTGGCTCGTCTGCGAAAAGGACGGCGAGGTGCTCGGCTACGCCTATGCCCACCGCTTCCGCGAGCGCGCGGCCTTTGACTGGGCCGTGGAGATGAGCGTCTACTTAGCACCGCAGGCGCAGGCCCGGGGCATGGGCGGCGCGCTCTACTCGGCGGTGATAGAACTGCTCGCCGAGCTGGGCCACGTCAACGCCATCGGCGTGGTGGCCACGCCCAACCGCCCCAGCGAGCGCCTGCACGAGAAGTGCGGCTTCAGAAAGCTCTTTGTGATGGAGAAGATTGGCTGGAAGCTGGGCGGGTGGCGAGACATGACCTACTACGGACTGCGCCTCAACGAGCCCGAGGGCGAGCCGGCCCCGGCGCGGCTCTTCCCGGAGCTGGACGAGGACAGCGTAGCGCGAGTCTGCGAGCGCTGCGCGCGCACGATAAAGGAGTGAGCCCATGACAAAGACCAACGCCATGCGCCTGCTCGACGCCGCCGGCATCGCCTACCGCACCGCGGAGTACGAGTACAGCGAGGACGACCTCTCCGGCAAGCACGCCGCCGAGCAGATTGGCATGCCCGCCGAGCAGGTCTTCAAGACCCTCGTCACCCGCGGCGACAAGACAGGCATCCTTGTCTTCTGCATCCCCGTGGCCGACGAGCTCGACCTCAGGCGCGCCGCCTCGGTGAGCGGCAATAAGAAGCTGGAGATGATACACGTCAAGGAGCTGCTGCCGCTAACCGGCTATATGCGCGGCGGCTGTTCACCGATAGGCATGAAGAAGAAGTACCCGACCTACATCGACGAGACATACGTGCTCTTCGACGAGATTGCCGTCAGCGCCGGCATGCGCGGCGAGCAGATAATACTCAACCCCGAGGACCTGCTGCGCTTCGTCGGCGCGGAGGTTTATTGACATGGAGCGGCACCGATAAGCTCTTGTTTCACTTTTTTTGCGCCGCAACTGGCGGTTGACAGGCTTCCAGCCGGCCTTGGTAGACTCGCAACCGAGTTATTTGCTATGCTTATACCGCCGAAAGGAGGCATAAACATGAATATTTCAGACAGGATACAGTCCTTGAGGAAAGCAAAAGGCATTTCCCAGGAACAGCTCGCCGACGTCCTCGGCGTCTCCCGCCAGGCGGTCAGCAAGTGGGAGGCCGAACAGTCTTCGCCCGACCTCGAGCGCATCGTGGCCATGGCCGAGTATTTCGACGTGACGACCGACTATCTGCTGCGCGGCATAGAACCGGCAAAGGAGCAGAAGCTCCGTGCGGACACGCGCACACTCTGCATCGTCTCCACCGCCGTGAACGCAGCGGGGCTTATTATAGGCGCGGCCTGGTGGCGCACATATCAGAACGCCTTCGCCGCCGCCTTCATACTCTGCCTGCAGGCCGCCGGGCTTGTCCTGTGGCTGCTCGCGAAGGGTGAAAAGCCGCGCTGGTATTGGGCCGCGAACGTCTGGCTGCTCGGCGCGCTGCCCTCGTACTGGCTGGGCTTGCTTATGCGTGTGCCGCTGTACCGCCTCCCCGCAAGCCCCTTCAGCAAGCTGCTGATAATCGCCGCTCCCGTCATACCACTCATCATAGCCGGCGGCACTGTGACACACCTGGCGTTGAGAAAGAAATAAAGAGGGCCTCCCGTAAGAATGAATAAAGCAAAAGCCGCGGCGTTTGCCGCGGCTTTTCTGGTGGGCCTTCAGGGACTCGAACCCCGGACCGACCGGTTATGAGCCGGTTGCTCTAACCAACTGAGCTAAAGGCCCGAAAAAGGCCGCCGCGACTGCGGCGGCCTCGCTGGCGCCCCCTGTAGGATTCGAACCTACGACCCTGCGGTTAACAGCCGCATGCTCTACCTGTTGAGCTAAGGAGGCATAGAACTCGGGGCCCAAAAGGGCCCCGGTGTTGGCGTTGACCTATCTTCCCGGTCCGTCTCCAGACAAGTATTGTCGGCACAGGTGAGCTTAACTTCCGTGTTCGGAATGGGAACGGGTGGACCCTCACCGTTAAAAACACCAACTGTATTAAG
>CALWYR010000029.1 GCA_944385805.1 uncultured Oscillospiraceae bacterium | reverse complement strand
ATAGCCGTAGAAGCGGCGGTACGGCTCCTTATAAAACTCGCGCCACATGTCCGGCTGCATGAAGAGCTGCGTCTTCGTGCCCCAGTCGTCGTGGGAGAAGATGGCGTCGGGGTGGAGCCTGTCTATGAGCATGCGCGCGTAGGTAAGGCGGTACTCGGTGATATAGTCTATGAGCGCGCGCATCTCCTCGGGGTGCTCGTAGAGGTTCGCGAGCGTGGCCTCGAAGCCCATGAGGAAGTGGCACTGCTCAAAGATGCCCGTGCCCATGAAGCCGCAGACGAGCTTCTCGCCGCGCAGCTTCTCCGCAAGGGCGAGCGCGTCCTCCCAGCCCCCGGCGCAGTTGGCCTCTATGTCCGGCGCGTGGACGGTCTCGCGCCAGCGGGTGACGTCCTGAAGCACGGTGAGCTCCGGGCCGTGCAGCGGCATGGAGCCGGGCGCGTCCTCGGGCCAGGTGATGGTCGTGCCCCAGCGGTCGAGGCTGGTCGTGCCGCGGCGGCGGTTGCCGCGCAGATAGGCGTTGATGGGATCGTTGAGCACCATGCCCAGCGCCTCGTACTGGTCGAGGATGCGCTCGGGCCGGCCGTCGGGCCTGATGGTCTCGAGGAAGATTTCACTCGGTGTTGACATGGTTGAACCCCCTAGTTTATCAGAATACAGGATGTATAGCTTATGGTGCCCGGGCCGTAGTAGTACTTCAGCCCGGCTAGCGCGCAGACGTCGGCCACCAGGAGCCCGTAGGCCTCCATGGAGGGGTGGACGCGCTCCGGATAGCGGCAGGGCCGCGAGGGATAGGTGCAGCGGACGCAGCGCGTGCAGCTGCCCGCGCCCATCGGGAGGCAGGCCCCGCCCGTGAGGATTTTTGCCTGGCGCGCGAGCGTCTCAAAGCGCCGCTTATGCAGCCTCTGCGCCTCCGCGAGGCCCTCGGCGTCGAAGTCCCCGTCCAGCCGCGCGACGGTCTGGACAAGCGCGCCGCGCGAAAAGCGCCGCGCCCGCGCGGCCATCGCCTCCACAGAGCCGCAGGCCGGCGGGCAGGCCCAGCATTTGTTGTACCGCTTGCAGCGGTCGGCGGCGCACATCTCCCGCACCTCGCGGCGGAACTCGAGCGCGGCCGCGTCAAAGGCGGCGCAGCCCTCAAAGCCTATCTCCCGCGCCAGCGTGAGGACGTCGGGCACTGCCTTCACCTCCCGGTGTTTTGCTGGTATAAATTATAAGGTGCGCCCTCGCCGCTTGTCAAGCTCGGAAAGCGCGCCCTTCGCCCTTTTGAATTGCCGATTTGGCCCGCGCGGCGCCCTCCGTCAAAAGAGGGGCCGCATAAGCGGCCCCCGGTATTACGCGGCTTCCTCCGACTCGAGCATCGCGCCTATCGTCACGCCGTAGCCGCGCTGCGGGTCGCTGACGAGGACGTGCGTGACCGCCCCGACGAGCTTGCCGTCCTGTATAATCGGGCTGCCGCTCATCCCCTGCACGATGCCGCCGGTGGCTTCGAGGAGCTCGGGGTCGGTGACGGTGACGAGCAGGCGGTCGCTGCCGGAGCCCTCGCGCGAAATCTCCACGCCGTACTCCCCGACCTCGCTGCCGGAGACGTTGGCGAGGATGACGGCCGGGCCGTCGGCTATCTCGTCGGGCGCGGCCACGGGCAGGCTCTCGCCGTCGAAGCCCTCGGCGACGCCGAAAACGCCTCGGGGCGTGTTGGCCTCAACCGTGCCGATGCTGCTCGAGGCGTCGTAGCTGCCGTGCAGCTCCCCGGCCTTGCCGCGCTCGCCGCGCACGACCTCGTCCACGCTGGCCTCGCTTATCGTGCCCTCGCCTATGGGCAGCAGCACGCCGGTGTCCGCGTCGTTGATGCTGTGGCCCAGCGCGCCATATTCGCCGGTGTCCGGGTCATAATAGGTTACGGTGCCTATGCCCGAGACGCTGCCGCGCAGCCAGAGACCCAGCCGCCAGACGCCCTCCGTATCCTTCGCCGGAGTCAGCGCCAGCCGCAGCGTCTTCTCGTCGCGCAGCACGGTCAGCTCCACCTCGCCGCCGTCGAGGGCGGCCAGCGCGCGCGTGAAGTCCTCCTCGGTGGAGATATCCTCCCCGCCTATCCTCACCAGCAGGTCGCCGGGCAGCACGCCCGCGTCGGCGGCGGGGCTGCGCTCGCCCTCAGCCGTCTTCACCCTGCTCAGCGAGGCCACCAGCAGGCCGTCGGTCACGGCCTCGATGCCCACGGCGCGCCCCACGGGCACCAGCTCCTGGGCCATGGCGGCGACGGGCGAGGCCATCGCCAGCGCCAGGGCCAGGGCCGCGAAACCCCGCGCGGCGCGCATGATTGGTAATTTTTTCATCTGCATCCCCCCGCACAATTTTGGCCGGCTCGCGTCCGGCAAATTCATTATGCGCGGCGCGCGCCAAAATAACTGCGGATATTTCAAGCATCATTTCCTCCGCGCCGCGATAAGCATATATCGCCGGGCTCCGCGGCTGAAAGGAAATTGATGCCATGAAAATTTCAAAATATCCGTCGGCTGTGCCCGCCGTACCCTGGGGTTCGCGGGAGAATTTCCGCTGTATCTGTACGCTCGCCTCGCGCTATCCCTTCCTGCGCACGGCGGTTGCCGGGCGCAGCGCCATGGGCCGGGCGCTCATGAGCCTGAGCTTCGGCGCGGGGGAGCGCGCTGGCATATTCACCGCCGCTCACCACGCCAACGAGTGGATAACCGCGCCCGCGCTGCTGCGCCATGTCGAGGCCCTCGCGGCCCGCTGCGCCGCCGGGGAGGCGCCCGCGCGCTCGCTGTACGCGCGCACGCGGCTGGTCTTCCTGCCGCTGGTGAACCCAGACGGGGCCGACCTCGTCAACGGTACGCTGGCCGAGGGGCCGCAGCTCGACCGCGCGCGGGAGATAGCCGCCGCCTATCCCGCCGTGCCCTTCCCCTCGGGCTGGAAGGCAAATATCGCGGGCACCGACCTCAATTTGCAGTATCCCGCCGGCTGGGAGGAGGCCAAAAGGATAAAGTTCGCACAGGGCTGGACGGGGCCCGCGCCGCGCGACTTCGTCGGCCCCGCGCCGCTGCGCGCGAGGGAGAGCCGCGCGCTCTGCCGGTTAACGGAGCGGCTGCGCCCGCGCGCGGCGCTCGCGCTGCACACGCAGGGCGAGGTGATATACTGGCAGTACAGGGGCTATGCCCCGCCGGGCGCGCAGGCCCTGGCCGCGGGCATGGCCGCCGCGAGCGGCTACGCCCTCGACACGGTTCCGGATGAGAGCGCCAACGCCGGCTACAAGGATTGGGTTATAGACGCGCTGGACGCGCCCGCCTTCACCATGGAGTGCGGCCTTGGGGAGAGCCCGCTGCCGCTCGCGCAGCTGGAGGCCATAAGCGCCGCCGTTGAGGGCGCCTGCGCCGCGCTGGAAGCTTATATCGCCACAGCTTGACTTCTTGACAAGTTGGGATATAATAGACCCGTTGAGTATTAAGAAGCGGGTCAGCCCCGCGCGAAAGAGGTAGAAATATGGACAGCACCAACTGCAATCACGACTGCTCCTCCTGCTCGGAGAACTGCTCCTCCCGCAGCCCGGAGAGCTGGCTCAA
>CALWYR010000028.1 GCA_944385805.1 uncultured Oscillospiraceae bacterium | reverse complement strand
GTTCGGCGAGCCTGTGGACATAGCCTTCTCCCGCCTCAGCCCCGGCTTCGGCTTCCACGCCAAGAACTTCGGCGCCTCCTGGCGCACCGACCCCGACCTGGCCTGCGGCATGACCGTCGAGAGCGTAAGCCACGACTGGAAGCTCATAACCGCCATGGCCGGCGGCTTCGACACCATCAGCTGCAACTACACCGGCACCATCGCGAGCGTGCCCAAGTTCGACAACCACACCAGCATCTCCATCCGCCTGCGCAGCGGCGCCATCGGCACCATCGCGGCCAGCTGGGCCTGCGACATCCCGACCTGCTCCCGCGCGTACATCGGCACGAAGGGCAGCATCTTCCTCACCGGCGAGGGCATGTTCGAGTTCACGAACCTCACCTGGAAGACCGAGGACATGCCCTACGCGGAGAGCATCAAGTTCAACGACAGCTACGACCACGCCACCGGCGACGTCATCTTCTACGCCCACGAGGCCTTCCAGAACTGCCTGCGCGAGGGCAGGGAGTTCGACACCCCCCTCGCCGACGGCATCAGCGCCCTCATCTACTCGCTGGCCGCCAAGAAGTCCAGCGAGGAGCAGGTCACGGTCAAGGTGCCGGACTGGGGCGTAATTGAATAAGCGACTCACACTTCATTCCTACCTCCCAACCCAGCGAAAGAGGCCGCCTTCACGGGCGGCCTCGGTTTTTTGTTGCATCTTGCCCCCGCTTTGGTTATAATGGAACAAATTGCGCGCCGGGGCGTCTAAGCGGCTGAGGTCAAGCCCGCGAAGGCGCTCCGCGCTCACCCGCGATACCCGCGCTCGCCGCGGCGGGAGAAAGGACGGCCGCAAGCCATGGAAAACGAAACCCCCACCGGCGGGGCAAAAAATACATCGCGCGCTCTCGCGCACCGAGTAAAGCGCTTCATACAGGGCATGCTCATCGGCCTGGGCGCTGTGCTGCCGGGTATCTCCGGCGGCGTGCTCTGCGTCATCTTCGGCATCTACCAGCCGGTAATGGAGCTGCTCTCCAGCCCCTTCCGCAACTTCAAAACGCACATACCCAAGCTGATACCCGTGCTGCTGGGCGGCGCGGCGGGCTTCCTCGGCGTGGCCAAACTGCTGGCCTTCCTGCTCGAGCGCTACCCCGACCCCTCGGTCTGCGTCTTCGTGGGCCTCATCGGCGGTATGCTGCCCTCCCTCTTCCGCGAGGCCGGCGAACAGGGCCGCGGCCGCTCCGCCTGGATAGGCATGGCCGCCGCCTTCGCCATAGTACTCGCGCTGCTGCTGGGGCTCAAGGGCCTCACGGTGAAGATAGAGCCCAGCTTCGGCTGGTACCTCTTCTGCGGCTTCTGCCTCGCGCTGAGCGTTATCGCGCCGGGCATGAGCTTCTCCACGCTGCTGATGCCCCTGGGGCTCTACACGCCCTTTGTGGCCGGGCTCGGCTCGCTCGACCTCGCAGTCATCGTCCCCGGCGCGCTCGGCGCGATAGTCACCGTCGTCTGCCTCGCCAAGGCCGTCAACTACCTCTTCAAGCGCTGGCACACGATAGCCTTCCACGCCATCATCGGCGTCGTCATCGCCGCGACCATCGTCATCGTGCCCTTCCGCGCCTTCGCTGCCGGGGCGGCCAGCTTCGCCGTGAACGCCGCCTGCCTCGCCGCCGGCGCGGTCTGCGCCCTGCTCATAAGCCGCTTCAACGATAAGCACGGCGCGAAGGACTGAGGCGTAACCCCTTGCGGTATACCCTGCCGCGGGCCGGCGGGGCCGGGCGGGTGAGTAACCTCTGCGGTATAATCTGCCGCGGGCAAGCTTTTTCCGTCCGGATACGCGAAAATTTGCACTATATAAGAGCGCCCGGCAGGAGACAATCTCCTGCCGGGTTTTTTCGCGGCCTGGCCGCGGCAAAATACCGAAAGGGGCAATGTACATGAAAAAGACCGAGCTTCTGGGGACCGCCGCTTACCGCGCCGCCGCGCTGCTGGGCAGCTATGAGGCGGACATGGACGCGCTCGAGCGCTTCTTCGATCTCTGCGCGCTGCTCTCCTTCGTGGTGGACAGGCCGGAGAGCGACTATGACCTGTGCTTCGAGCCCGCCTGCGGCAGCGCCTCGCTCACCTGCGACGGCGAGATAGTCGAGACAAACGACGACGCGCTGCTCAACGACATGCTCCGCCTCTGCGACGTCCTGGACTTCTTCACCGGCCTCGACGGCACGGTGAGGCTTCGGATGACGGTGGAAAACGTCTGGCTGCGCTCATAAGCCGGCCGGTCCGGCGCCGCTCAGAAGTCGGCGCTTGCCCATGTAGGCCGGGCGGTCGCCCGGGGCGGGCGGGGCCTCGCGCAGCTCCACCCGCTCCGCCAGGAAGGAGGCCCGGGCGGCCAGCTCCGCCCTATCCGCCGTGCCCGTCGCGTATATCTCCAAGGTCCCGCCGCGCAGGGCCGCGCGGTAGTCTATGAGCCCGGGCACGGCAAAGAGCTCGCTGTCGAGCCTCTCCATATCGTCGCCGGCGCGGCTGACGCGGCCTATGCGCCGCGCCGCGCCGCCGCAGGCACAGGGCGGCAGAAAGCGCGTGAGGTCGCCGGTGCGGTAGCGTATCAGCGGCATGGCCTCCATATCCAGCGTGGTGATAACCAGCTCCCCGCGCTCGCCCTCGGGCAGGACGCGGCCGTTTTCATCGACTATCTCCGCGAGTATATGGTTCTCGCGCAGGTGCATCCCCTCGTGCGCGGCGCAGGTCACGGCCCCGCCGAGGCACATCTCGCGCGAGCCGTAGTGCGGGAAGAGCCGCGTGCCGAGCAGGCGCTCCGTTTCAGCGCAGACCCCCTCGGGGCAGGCGTCGCCGGAGACGAGGGCGCGCTCAATATAGAGCGGGCGGCCATTGAGCGCCCGCCAGCGCAGCAGGCCGAGCAGGGGCACGCTCATGCCGATATAGCACGCCGGCCGCTCCGCGTCCAGCAGCGCGTCCAGCTCGCCCAGGCTGCGCCCCACGCCCGCGCGCAGGCCGCGCGCGCCGAGGGACTCCACGGCGCGGCAGATAAGCTCGCCCAAGCCGTCCGGGCCGGAGAAGGGCATGGCGATAAGCACCGCGTCGCCTGGGCCGGTGAACTCGCTTATCCCCGCGGCGAAGAAGCCCACGGTGTGCTCCAGGTCGCGGCGCGTGTAGAATACGCGCTTGCCCGGCCCCGTGGTGCCGCTGGTCGCGTCGGAGATAATGCGCTCTACCTCCGCCTGTGAGCTCAGCAGCAGGCCGGGCGCGTTTTGCGCGAGCTGCTCCGCCGTGGTAAAGGGGAGCCGCGCGAGCTCCGCGAGGGAGCCGACGCTCTCAGGCAGGCCGGCGTAGAAGCCGCCCCGCGCCTTTTCCCTGGCCAGAAGCGCGTTCAGGCGCGCGAGCTGCAGCGCCTCCAGCGCCTCGCGCGTGAGCTCCGGGAGGCGCTCAATTTCACATATCCACTTGTCGAGCGCCGTCCTCTTCATCCGCGGTAGAGGGCGCGCCCGTCGCGGGCGGTGAGGTTATAGGCGCAGAAGGGCACGGGCCCGCGCTCGGGGTCGGCCTCGTTGATATAGCAGCGGCGCAGCCGCTCGAGGTCGAGGTTGTCCGCGTCCTGGAAGACCATGCCCGAGACGGTGAAGACCCGCTCGTTGGCCTCGCGCAGGAAGGCGTCGAAGCCGTCCTCCGGCTCCCCGTCCCCGCAGGCGCCCCAGCGCCCGGCGACGAAATCGCGCGCCTCGCTGCTCTTGCAGCAGCAGCCGCCCGTGCGGCGGGGCAGGGCCCGGAGCGTGCCGTCGCTCTCGCGGCGGTAGCTGGCGTGGAAGGAGCAGTAGGAGCTCTCCGCCCCGCCTCCGGCGAAGTGCTCGCGGCGCATGAGCCCGCCCGTCTGCGCCTCTATCTCGCGCAGCACGCGGGGGATGGTGAGCCTGCGCTCCGGCGCGGGGAGCGCGCAGCGGCCGAAGTAGCTGATGGGCTGGAAGTGTACCCCGCGCACGGCCGGCGCGTGAGCGAGGGCGAAGCGCAGTATCTCCCCTATCTCGTCCGCGTTGACCCCCGGCGCGAGCGTGGGCACCAGCACCACGGGCAGCCCGGCGGCGGCGCAGCGGTCTATGGCGCGCAGCTTGGTCTCCAGCAGCGCCCGCCCGCGCAGGGCCATATAGGTGGAATCCCTCAGCCCGTCGAACTGCAGGAAGGCGCAGCTGACCCCCGCGGCGCGCAGCGTCTCCGCGCAGCCGGGCTCGTCCGCGAGACGCAGGCCGTTGGTGTTGAGCTGGAAGAAGCCGAAGCCCCGCTCGCGGCCCAGCCGCACTATCTCGGGCAGGTCGTCGCGCATTGTGGGCTCGCCGCCGGAGAGCTGGATGTTGAAGGGCCCGCCGCGGGCCATGAGCATGTCATAGAGCGCGGCTATCTCGCCGAGCGTGGGGTCGGGCCGCCGCGCCTCGCCCGCAGAGGCGAAGCAGACCGGGCAGCCGAGGCTGCAGCGCTCCGTGAGCTCGAGCAGCACGCAGCAGCCGGCGCTCTCGTGCCTTTCGCACAGGCCGCAGTCATAAGGGCAGCCCTTCTCCGCCGCCGAGGTAACGGCGGGCTCGTTGCCGCCGCCGGGCGCGGTGTTCCAGAGCAGGTAGTCGACGAAATCGCCCTCCCAGAGCAGCGCGCTGAACTCCCCGTGCTCGGGGCAGCGCTTGCGCATATAGACGTACCCGTCCTCGCCCACGGCCTTCTCCGCCGCTATCACCCTCAGGCAGACGGGGCAAACGCTCTCCGTTTCGGCAAACACCCGCCAGCTCATGCGAGGCCGCGCTCCTCGAGCAGCTCGACGCACTTCTCGTAGCTGTCCATGATGACGCCCGGACAGATGGTGAGCATATTGCCGCTGTCGCCGCGCTCGATGTTCTCGCAGTTTTCGCCGCCGTACTGGGCGGTGCGCGCCCGGAACCAGTCGTGGAACTCGCCTATCAGCTTTATCCTCTCGTCCGGCCCCAGCTCCCGGGCCAGCAGGCTCAGGAAGCAGACGCCGCCGCTGAGCGCGCCGCAGGGCCCGCCCGACCAGGAAAAGCCGCCGCAGAGCCCGCGCACGGCCTGCACCAGCTCGGGATTCTCCTTCCCCTCCGCGTCCAGGGCCAGCTGCACCATTATCTGCGCGCAGTAGAGCCCCTCGCGGGTCAGCTCCATGATGCGGTCAAATGCGTCCATTTTGTTGCGCCTCCTCAGAGTTTTATCAGTATCGCCGCCAGATAGCGGCAGTTTTTCACGTTCTTTGGCGGCGGCTCCGCCTCGCCGCGCCAGAGGGCGTCTATGTAGTACGCGCGCCACTCCTCCGTCGTGTCCTCCACGCTCAGCGGCTCAAAGCCCGCCTCCCGCGCCAGAGCGGCGAGCGCCGCCTCCCCGCCGGGGACGGCGTCCGAGTACATGAGCGCGCCGCCGGGCCGAAGCAGCCTGTGCGCGGCGGCGAGCGCGCCGGGCACGTCCCCGGTGAGCAGGAAGGCGCACTGGCTCAGCGCCGCGTCGAAGCTCCCCGGCTCAAAGGGCGGCGCGAGTATGTCGCCGAAGCCCACGTCCGGCCCCGGCGCGAGGTCTATACCCACGGCCTCGAAGCCGAGAGAGCGCAGCAGCCGCACGGCGTCGCCGCCGCCCGCCCCCAGGTCGATAATCCGCGAGCCCGGCGCGGGAGCGGCGGCGGATATGAGCTTTCGCGTGGCGGCCTCGCCGCCGGGGTGACGGGTCATCGCCGGCTCCTTTCCCGCTGGTGACTGACTTAAATACTTCCGGCCGCCTCCTGAGCCCGCCTCAGGGAAAGCCTCCGGGCGGTGGGCCTACTTGTCCTCGAGCACCTTCTCCACGCTGAGCACCTTGCCCAGCGCGAGGTCCTCGGGCACGTAGACGAAGCCGCACTTCGGGCAGACGGGCAGCTCCACTGGGAAGGCGTTGTCGAGGTAGCCGAAGACGGCGTTGGCCTTCACGAGCGGGACGCCGCATTTATGGCAGGTGAGCTTGCCCTCGGGGTCGATTACGTAATAGCTCTTCTGTTCATCCATGTCCTCACCTCGTCTCGATGGTCATGCGGTGGCTGTAGGCGCGCACGACGGTGTAGCCGCTCTCGTCCTCGGTGAACTTGCACCAGAAGGTGACGTTGCCTATCCTGTGCCGCGTCACCAGCAGGCCGGTGTCGTTTTCCAGCACGGCCTCGCCGCTCTCGCGGTAGTGCCGCATCACGCTCAGCACGTCGGTGTCGAGTATCATGCGCTCTTCCATCAGCGCCCTCGCCTCGTCCGTAATGTCGAGGCGGAAATCCAGCGGTTTTTGCATCTCGTCCTCCCCCCAGAGCTCGCGCAGCAGGCGGCGGCGCAGCTCCAGTCTGTTCCTTCTCTTCTCGCTGATACCGGGCGGAGAGCCCGCCCCCGCGCCGTAGACCAGCTCCAGTATGTGTACGCTCTCGGCCCCGGCCCTGGCGTAGCGGTCGCGGCAGCCCATGCAGTAGGTGAGCTGCACGCCGGAGGCGCCGCGCAGGGCGAGCTCCGTCATCTCCTTCGCCACCTCGGGCTTGGCGTAGCCCGCGAGGCCGCCATAGCCGCAGCAGGGGGCGCGGTCGCCGGAGTACTCCGGCTCCGTCACCTCGCAGCCGAGGCGCGCGGCCAGCTCGCGGACGGCCCGCTGCGTGTGCCCGTCGCCGCGCGCGCCGCAGGCGTCGTGGAGCGTGACGGCTCCGCAGGCGCTCGGCGCTCCCTCCGGCAGGCCGAGGGAGAGCAGCACGTCCCAGACGCCCACGCATTCGCCGAGCCCGGAGAGCGCGCCCGCGCAGGTGGGGCAGGCGGTTATTATCTTCGGCCTGCCCATGGCCTCCAGCGCGGCGGCCAGCTGCGCGCGCGTCTCCTCGTATAGCTCCTCGCGCCCGGCCCAGTGCGACATTATGCCGCAGCAGCCGAGGATTATCCCCACGCCGCCGCCCAGGCGAGCGCGCAGGTCGGCGTAGCAGCGCCAGACGGCCTCCGGCGCGTCGGCTCCGGCCTGGCAGCCGGGAAAGAACACGTACTCGCAGCTTTCAAAGCCCGGCTGCGCCCGGGCGAGGAAGGCCTCGCCGTTGGAGAAGAGCTGGTCATAGAGCGCGAACTCGTGGACGGCCAGGCTCATCTTCCCGGTCGCGACCATGTTGCGCCGCGCGGAGAGGCAGATCTCCGCCATGTCGTAGCCGTTGGGACAGGTGACGGTGCACTGTTTACAGAGCGCGCAGGAGTTTATCGCGCCGTTGAACATGTGGTCGCCCATGATGATGCCGACGTTGTTGTAAATCTCGCGCGTGAGGACGCGGGGGAATTTGCCGTAGTGCTGCATCCAGGCGCAGCCCTTTATGCACTCGACGCACTCGCACTGTATGCACCTCTGTGCCTCGGTTTGCGCCTCCTCCGGGGTGTATGCGCCGTTTTCCTGAACGCTTTGGCTGGGTTTCACGGCGCTGAGGTCGGTGTAGAGGCGGCTTTCCATAGCGCCCTCCTCCCCGCGGGAGTTGGCTGGGCTCATGCCCTGCGCAAGGCGGTCGGCGCTGACGCCGGCGCGGCGCGCGTCGTAAAAAGCTCTGAGCACCCCCTCCCCGTCCCGGGGCCGCGCTAGGACGCGCGCGCCCTCGCAGTAGAGCGTGACGCCGTCCGGCTCCCAGGCGTCGAGCGCCGCGAGACACTCGCGGGACACCGCCGCGAGGTCATATTTCTCCCGCTCGGCGGCGATGAATTCGCGCGTCAGCTCGCAGCCGTAGCTGACCGCGATGTCCAGGCTCTTCAGCTCGTCGAGGGCGGCGGAGAAGTCCTCTTCGCCCAGGAAGGGCGCGCAGCGCGAGAGCAGCCCCTCCGCGTCCGGCTCGGCGACGTAGAAGGCCGTGGGGTAGCTCTTGCCGGCCAGCTCCGCGGCGACGACGAGCGTGAACAGCTCCGCGCCGAAGACGGCGGCGGTCTTTTTCTTCTTGAACCTGAGCAGGCCGCGGCCCGTGCGCTTCTGGCCGTGCCGCATGGTGGCGCGCTCCAGCGCGGGGATGTTGACGCCCTCGCAGCCCGGGACCTCATTGAGGCGGCATTTCTCCGTGCAGGGGTGCTCGCAGCCCGCGGCGAGTATGCGCGCAAAGGGCGCGGCGCGCTCGAGCATGGCGCGGGCGGCGCTGAAGTCGCCCTCGGCCGTGAGGCGCGTGAGCTCGCGGGCGTCCAGCCGCAGCGGGCAGGCAGCCGTGCAGAAGGCCGGCTGCTCGTGGACACAGAGGCTCTCGCGCGCGGCCAGCTCCTCTTTTGTGTACAGCATCTTCGTGCGGTAGGCTCGTGTAGAACGTTCGGTAAAGTCCATGTTCTCCCTCCTTTAGCGGCGCGGGGCCGGACTCACAGCTCGGTAATGATGTAGGGGCAGGCCTCTTCGGGGCCCATGCCGCCGGTCTGCAGGAGCAGGCGGTGCTCGATCCCGTCCTCGTCGGTGAGGCTTATCCCGTAGGCGGTGAAATCGCCGTAGAAGGGCAGCTCTATAAGCAGCGGCTCGCGCTCCGAGATCCACGCGCTATACAGCAGCTCGCCGAAGACATAGCCCTCGTCTGTCAGCTCCGTCGTATGGAAGGCGAGCTCGCCCGGGCCCTGCTCCTTTGGCTCCAGCAGGAGCAGGCTGCCCTCGCCCGCGGTAAAGTACCGCCAGCTCTCATATGGCTCGAGCGCGGCGGCGCAGGCATCGCGAAGCGTGAACCACTCCGTCTCGCAGGCCAGGTGGGAATAGGGCGTCTCCGGTATCTCGGGGCCCGCGGCGGCGCGGAGGGCCCGGGCGGCCTCGGCGCGGGTTATGGGCTCGTCGGGGCGTATTTTGCCGTCCCTGAGCTCCAGCCAGCCGTCCTTCCACGCGCGGTCGAGCTCCATATACTCCCACCGCGTCCGCTCGCCGAGGTCTTCGGCGGGGATGGGGTCGCCGAAGGCGATGGGATAGCGCGGGTACTGCTCGCGCGCGAAGAGGGCGCATTGCAGAAGGTGGACGAACTCCGCGCGGCTTATGTCCTCGTCCGGGCGGAAGAGCTCGCCGTCGACGCGCTCGTTATTCTCGTCATAGCGCGCGAACATGCCGTAGCTGTCCAGGTAGGCTATCGCCGCGGCGGCGTCCGTGCCGGGCTCGACGTCGCTGAAGCGGAGGGGCCGGGCCTCGCCCTTGTTCTCCGCGCTGAGCATGTCGAAGACCAGCCGCGCGGCCTCGGCGCGGCTGAGCGCGTCCTCGCCGCCGCCCGAAAGCTCCGCGGCGGCCTCTCGCAGGGCCTCCTCCGTGAGCTCGGGCAGGCTGTCCGGCCTCGATATGACGAGCCCTTCGCTCAGGCTCTGCCGGCTGACGGCGCTCACGGCGGCCTCCTGGCCCTCGCGCGCCGGCATCGGCAGGTCGTAGCCGCCTATGCCGCCCTGGTACAGATAGACGTACTCCTCGCTCGCGGCGATTGGATAGTGCGCCGAGTGCTCGTCGCCGTTAAAATAGCGGCCGGGGTTGAAGAGCTCGTCCCTCTCCGCGGCGACTATGGCGGAGATGAAGGCCTTATACTGCCCCTCCTCGCCGTAGATGAAGTAGAAGGAGCAGGCCTCGTCCTCTGGCATGAGGCCGGGTATACCGCGGCATATGCCGATGTAGGGCGCGGCCTCGTCGGGGATTTCGAGCGAGAAGCCCAGCTCTTCGCTGCGGAAGGTGTAGCCCCCCGCCTCGGGGCCGCGGATGAACTCCGGCTCGTCGGGAATGTCCGGGTCGGGCGCAGCCGACGGGGTCTCAGGCGTCGCAAGGTCATAGGGCGAGGACGGGTCGACGCTCTCAGCCGGCGGCGTCTCCGCCGCGGGCTCGGTCCCGCAGGCGGCGAGGAGCAGCGCCGCGAGGACGAGGGGTATCAGTCGCGCATGCTTTCTCATGTAAGGCTCCTTTCACGCGGCTCGCGCTCAGAGGAAATAGGACACCGTGATGCTCTCGACCGTGTACGCGCTGTCCAGATAGAAGAAGACTTGTACGTTGCCGGGAACCAGAAGGCAGACAACGAGTCCTTCCTCACCTTCATAGAGCGCACCGCGGGCGCTGTTGTATTCCTCCGAGCCGTAGAACACTCCGAGCTCGCCGGGATCGAGCGGATTGTTGGGGAAGCTCGCGAGGATGTCGCCGAGCGTGCAGCCCACGTCGAGCCCGCGTATCGAGAGGCCGGTGCCGGGCTCCGTGGCCGTGAAAATCTCCAGAGCCAAGTTGGCGTAGCTGAAGCTGCAGCCCGGCGCGGTGTATGCCGTCCAATAATCGCCCTCGGCGGAAAGCTCGACGCCGGGCATGGCCAGCAGCGCCTCGCGGTCCTCGTACGCTCCCACGGGCAGGCTCACCTCTCCGTAGAAGGGCATTCCGGCCCAGGCCAGCAGGGCCTCCTCGCGCGTCACGCGCTCAAAGCGCTCCGGCAGCGGGGAGAAAAGCCCGTCTTCGGGCGGCTCCAGCGTGAGCGTATCGCCGTCTATTTCAAGAGCGATGGGATAGCCCGGGTCGCCGCGCGTTCGCAGCTCGCTGCCCTTTTCCGCGGCAAGACTGAGACATGCCAAATCCCGCTCCATATAGCCTTCCAAGTCGGTCTCGACCCAGGAGCTGTACCAGAGCTCGAGCGGCGCGTCCGGAGTGTCCCCGCCCATGAGCAGCAGAGCCTGTCCCCCGTCGCCGAAGGGCTCGGCCAGCCAGTAGCTCTGCGGCTCAAAGTCCGTCTCCGGGAAGCAGAAGCCCGCCGGGAGAAGCTCCGGCGTGGGCTGCGGCGTGGGCGTGGGCTGCGGCGTGGCTGTGGGCTGCGGCGTGGCCGTGGGCGATGGCTCAGGCGAAGCTGCCACAGCCGGCGTCTCCGCCGCGGGCTCGGTCCCGCAGGCGGCCAGGAGCAGCAGCAGGGCGAGTATTAGCGGGATGATTCGTTTCACGCGGCGCACCTCGCTTTCGCAAATGGGGAAGGCTTTCGCCTTCCCCATTGTATCATGGTTTCAACTTGATTTAAAGCGCCAATCTCTTACGCGTTGACCTTTTTGAGCGCCTCGAGGACGACCTCGGGCAGGGCCGGGACGCGGGTGATGCGCGCGCCGGTGGCGTTGTAGATGGCGTTCAGGATGGCCGGGTGCG
>CALWYR010000027.1 GCA_944385805.1 uncultured Oscillospiraceae bacterium | reverse complement strand
TGGGATTTTAAGTCCCAGGTGTCTGCCAATTCCACCACGCCGGCGTGGGTCAATGTTAACATTCCGCGGCGGCACTGTCAAGAGCGGAGCGGGAAGAAAGCACTTGATATTAACGGCGAGTATGGGTATAATATACTGATAAATTATAGTATCAGGTGCTGAGATGAAGTATAGGAACTGGATTGTGCCGCGCGGGGAGCAGAGTATGCCGGCGGCGCTTGTTTCGGCGGGGTACTCGCCGCTGCTGGCCGCCACGCTGGCGCGGCGCGGGATAACCGACGCCGCCGACGCGCACGCATTTCTCGACGCCGGGCCGGAGTCGCTGCTGCCCGCCGGACAAATGCTTGATATGGACAAGGCCGCCGGGCGCCTGCGCCTGGCCATTGAGCGCGGCGAGACCGTGGCCGTCTACGGCGACTACGACGTGGACGGCATAACCTCCGCCTGCCTCGTGACCAGCTGGCTGCGCGAGCAGGGGCTCAGCTGCCTGCCCTACATACCCGACCGCCTGGAGGAGGGCTACGGCCTCAACACCGCGGCCATGGACTCGCTCGCCGCTCAGGGGGCCACGCTGCTCGTCACCGTCGACTGCGGCATCACCGCCGTGGCGGAGGCGCGTCACGCGCGCGAGATAGGGCTCGACCTCATCATCACCGACCACCACGAGTGCGGCTCCGGCGAGCTGCCCGACGCGCTGGCCGTGGTCGACCCCAAGCGCCCCGGCTGCCCCTATCCCAACAAGGGCCTCGCGGGGGTGGGCGTCGCCTTCAAGCTGCTGTGCGCGGCGGCCGGCGACGACGAAGCCGTCCTCGGCCGCTACGCCGACCTCATCGGCGCGGGCACGGTGGCGGACGTGATGCCGCTGGTGGGCGAGAACCGCTATATCGTCAAGCGCGGCCTCGAGCAGATGGAACAGCGCCCGCGGCCGGGCGTCGCCGCGCTGATGAACGAGTGCGGCGGCGCGAACAAGCGCATCAGCGCCTCCACCGTGGGCTTTACGATAGCGCCGCGGCTCAACGCCGCCGGACGCCTGGGGAACGCCGGCCTCGCCGCGAGGCTGCTGCTGTCGGACAGCATGGCCGAGGCCGGGCCGCTCGCGCGCGAGCTCTGCCGCCTCAACCGCGAGCGTCAGGAGCTGGAGCACTCCATCTGGGAGCAGGCGCACGAGCTCCTCAACAGGAACCCGCCCCGCGGGCCCATAGTCCTCGCCAGCGAGGGCTGGCACCAGGGCGTCATCGGCATCGCCGCCAGCCGCCTGGCCGAGGAGTTCCAGCTGCCATGCGTGATGATTTGCCTCGACGGCGAGATGGGCAAGGGCTCCTGCCGCAGCTACGGCGGCTTCAACCTCTTCGACGCGCTGCACGAGTGCGCCGAATACCTCGACGGCTACGGCGGCCACGCGCTTGCCGCGGGCCTCACGATAGAGCGCGGCCGCGTGGACGGGTTCCGCCGCGCGCTGAGCGAGTACTACCGCAAATGCCCGCCCCCCAGCGAGAAGGCGCTCGAGTGCGAGGTGCGCATCGACGACCCCTCCTGGCTGAGCATGGACTGCGTGACCTCGATGGAGACCCTCGAACCCTACGGCACCGGCAACCCGCGGCCCACAATGTGCCTCAACGACGCGCTGCTCGCGCGCGTGACGCCCATCGGCGGCGGAAGCCACATCAAGCTGAGGCTGGAAAAAGGCGGCGCGGAGTTTGACTGCGTCATGTTCGGCACCCGCGCCGAGGAGCTTGACGCGGCGGAGGGCGAGCGCGTGGACGCCGCCTTCTACCCGCAGATAAACGACTACCGCGGCCGGCGCAGCGTGCAGCTGATTATCGTCGACCTGCGCCGGGCGGACACCCTCGCCGAGTGCGAGGAAATACTCGCCGGGACGCTGCCGGGCGAGTGGGACAGCGCGGAGCTCTGCCCCGAGCGGCGCGACTTTGTGCGCGTCTGGCGCTGGCTGGAGCACGCCGGCGGGCGTGCGCAGGGCGAGCTGGCCCGCATCGCCGAGTGGGGACCCGCCGGCCTGCGCCCGGCCAAGACCCTGCTCTGCCTGCTGGCCATGGCCCAGGAGGGCCTCGCCAGCGTACAGCGCAGCGGGGAAGCCCTGCTCGTGTCCGCGCTCGAGCGCGCGGGCAAGGCCAATCTCGACGCAAGCCCCGTGATGACGGCGCTGAGAGCGCGCCGCGAGGAGTACCGCGAAAGGAGGCGGAGACATGACTGAGAAAAAAGAGAAAGCCATAACCCTGCCGCCCGAGGCCGTACCCACGGCCGCGCAGGAGAGCGCCATGAGCGAGCGCGATGTGGAGAGCGCCGCCACCCGCGACCTCGAGGAGGAGGTCCGCCGCGAGGTGGCGCAGACCAAGCAGTACGGCGACGACTACGACTGGGCCCCCGTGCCCATGGGCGGCAAGAAGAGCGAGCACACCCCGCTCGACCCCGAGGAGGGCTGGAGCAAGCTCGAGCGCCGTCTGATGGCCGGCAGCATACCGATGGACATGGCGCGCGTGCGCTCGGCCTACGAATACGCCGCCGAGGCCCACTCGAGCCAGAAGCGCCGCGACGGCTCGCCCTACGTCACCCACTGCCTCGCCACGGCGGAGATTATCGCCGAGCGGGGTCTCGACGAGGACAGCGTCGTCTCCGCGCTGCTGCACGACGTCATTGAGGACACGCCCATCACCCACGACGAGGTCAAGCGCCAGTTCGGCGCCTCGGTCGCGGACATAGTCGAGGGCGTCACAAAGCTGACCCGCGTACAGTGGACGAGCCACGAGGAGGAGCAGGCCGAGAACCTGCGCAAGATGCTGATGGCCATGGCCAAGGACATCCGCGTCATCCTCATAAAAATAGCCGACCGCCTGCACAACATGCGCACCATGGATTACCAGAGCAGCGAAAAGCAGCTCATAAAGTCCGCCGAGACGATGGAGATTTACGCGCCCATCGCACACCGCCTCGGTATGCAGAAGATAAAGTGGGAGCTCGAGGACCGCTCGCTCTACTATCTCGACCGCGAGGGCTACAACGAGATAACCGAGGCCCTGGGCTCGCGCATGCCCACGCTGCGCACCTTCATGGCCAAGGTGGAAAAGCAGATAGAGGACAGGCTGGAGGCCGAGGGCGTCAAGGCCACGGTCTACGGCCGTATAAAGCACATCTACAGCATCTACCGCAAGATGTTCGCCCAGCAGCTGGATATCAACGGCATCTTCGACCTCTGCGCCTTCCGCGTTATCGTCGACTCCATCCCGGACTGCTACAACGCGCTGGGCATGATACACGACATGTACAAGCCCGTGCCCGGCCGCTTCAAGGACTATGTCTCCACGCCCAAGCCCAACGGCTACCAGAGCGTACACACCACGGTCATCGGCTCCGAGGGCATCCCCTTTGAGGTGCAGATACGCACCTGGGACATGCACCTCACCGCCGAGTACGGCGTCGCCGCGCACTGGAAGTACAAGAGCGGCGAAAAGGGCGTCAGCGAGGGCGACGAGGAGAAGTTCGCCTGGGTGCGCCGCCTGCTCGAGGCCCAGCAGGAGACGGACGCGACGGAGTTTGTCCACGACCTCAAGATAGACATGTTCGCCGACGAGGTCTTCGTCTTCACGCCGAGCGGCGACGTCATCAACCTCCCCGCCGGCGCGACGCCCATCGACTTCGCCTACGCCATACACTCCGGCGTCGGCAACGCCATGGTGGGCGCGAGCGTGAACGGGCGCATCGTCACCTTCGACCACGTGCTGCAAAACGGCGACATCGTCGAGGTGCGCACCAGCAAGAGCGCGCCCGGCCCCAGCCGCGACTGGCTCCAGCTCGCCAAGAGCTCCAGCGCGCGCACCAAGATAAAGCAGTGGTTCAAGAAGGAGCGGCGCGAGGAGAACATCCAGCGCGGCCGGGATATGTTCGACGCCGAGCTCAGGCGCAGCGGCCTCACCATGGCCGAGGTCACGGACGAGGAGGTTCTGCCGCAGATACTCAAGAAGCTCTCCGTGCCCAGCCTCGACGAGCTTTTCGCCGCCATAGGCTACGGCGGCCAGACCGCCGTCAGGATCGTCAACCGCGTCAAGGACGAGCTCAGCCGCCTGCGCAAGCCGGAGAAGAAGACCGTCCTCGACAAGATAACCGAGCAGGCCGAAAAGCGCACCGCCCGCCCGCAGAAGGCCGTCCACGGCATACTGGTGGAGGGGCTGGACAACTGCCTTATCAAGTTCTCCAAATGCTGCACCCCCGTGCCGGGCGACGAGATAATCGGCTTCATCACCCGCGGCAACGGCGTTTCCATCCACCGCTGCGACTGCCAGAACTACCTGCGCCAGCGCGAGCTCAAGGAGAACGACGGCCGCTGGATCCGCGTCGGCTGGGCCGACCACATCACCGACCTTTATACCACCACGCTGCACATCACGGCGGGCTCGCGCGGCGGCTTTGTCATGGACATCGCCACCGTGCTCAACGCCATGAACGCCAAGGTGCGCAGCCTCTCCGCCCGCGACGTGGGCGACCAGAGCGTCGCCGTCGTCAGCGTGGAGGTGCGCGACCTCGGCGAGCTGCGCGGCATCATGAACCGGCTTCAGGGTGTGCGCGGCGTAACAGAAATAAGGAGGGCCAGCTCATGAGAGCCGTAGTAACCAGAGTAAAATCCGCTTCCGTCACCATCGCCGGCGAGGTCGCCGGGCAGATAGGCAAGGGCTTCCTCGTCCTGCTCGGCGTCAGCGTCGAGGACACGGAGGCCCAGGCCGTCAAGGTCGCGGACAAGATATGCGGCCTGCGCGTCTTCGAGGACGAGGCCGGCAAGATGAACGTAAACCCCGCCGACGCGGGCGCGGAGCTGCTGATAGTCAGCCAGTTCACGCTCTACGCCGACGTCAAGTCCCGCCGCCCGGGCTTCACCCGCGCCGCGCGGCCCGATACGGCGGTGCCGCTCTATGAAAAGGTCATAGCCGAGTGCCGCGCGCGCGGCTTCCGGGTCGAGACGGGCCGCTTCGGCGCGGAGATGCTCGTTGAGAGCGTCAACGACGGCCCCGTGACCATACTCATAGACACCGCCGAGCTCTGAGACACAACTAAACAACGGAGGCAAGCCACATGCTGATAAAAACCCTTCCGGTGGGCCACCTGGAGACCAACTGCTACGTCGTCACCGACGAGAACACGCTCGAGTGCGCGGTCATCGACCCCGGCGCGGAGAGCAACACCATCCTCGGCTACATCGAGGACAACCGCCTCACGTGCAGGGCCGTCATGCTCACGCACGCCCACTTCGACCACGTCGGCGCCCTGGGCGCGGTGCTCAGGGAGACGAAGGCGCCCTGCTACGTGAACAAGCGCGAGACCGAGGCGCGCGTCGTGGGCGTGATACGCAGCTTCAAGGCCCCGGAGAACACCGTCTTCTACGGCGAGGGCGACATAGTGAAGGTCGGCTCGCTGGAGTTCAAGGTCATGGAGACGCCCGGCCACACGCCCGGCGGCGTCACGCTCGTCTGCGGCGACGCGATTTTCTCCGGCGACACGCTCTTCCGCCTCAGCTGCGGGCGCACGGACTTCCCCGGCGGCGACATGAACGCCGAGCTGCGCAGCTTAAAGCGCATCGCCGAGCTGCCGGGCGACTACGACGTCTACCCCGGCCACGACATGGCCACCCGCCTGAGCGTGGAGCGCGAGCACAACCCCTATATGCGCCACGCCCTGGAAAACCTCTGATGGCCAACTCCATCGACTACCTCGACTGGCGCGGCGACGTGCCCATGGAGCTCGACGGCTTCAGCGAGGTGGACGGCTACATAGTCTGTAAGCTCACCAGCCTGGACTTCACGGGCATCGTGCCCGCCGACGGGAGCATGCGCTTTGTCGACGCGCTGGGCGAATACTTCAAGCGCCACGGCGAGGAGGACAGGCGGCTCGGCGTGCTGCTCGCGCCGGGCACGGTGACGCTGGCGAAGAAGCTGGCCGCCTCCCGCCGCTTCGCCGGGCTCACGCTGCACGACTACGTCAACCACGTCGACGACGAGGCCGCCGAGCAGTTCTGTGCCTTCACCGCCACGCTGCCGGACGGCACTCAGTACGTCGCCTTCCGCGGCACGGACGACACCCTCGCCGCCTGGCGCGAGGACTTCAACATGAGCGCGCACGACGCCGTGCCCGCGCAGCTCGACGCGGCGGAGCACCTGCGCCGCGCCGCCTGGAAGCACGAGGGCGATTTCCGCGTCGGCGGGCACTCCAAGGGCGGCAACCTCTCCGTCTACGCCGCCATGCGCGCCCCGGCGGAGCTGGCCGAGCGCATCATCGAGGTCTATAACTTCGACGGCCCCGGCTTTCGCTACACGGTGCGCGACGACCCGGGCTACAGGCGCATTAGGGAGCGCATACACATGCTGATACCGCAGTACGCAATGGTCGGCGTGCTGCTCACCAACGACTCTGACTACGAGATAGTCGAGAGCTGCGAGACCGGCAGCAGCGCGCACGACGGCCTCACCTGGCAGGTGAAGGGCCGCCGCTTTGTGCGCTGCCATTCGCTGGCCCTGCGCAGCCGCGTCTACGCCGAGGCCATCCGCGGCTGGGGCGAAAGCCTCGACCTGCAGCAGAGGCAGGAGCTCATCAACGCCGTCTTCGACGCGCTGGAGAGCACCGGCGCAAGGACGCTGACCGAGCTCAGCGAGGGCAGGATACGCAAGGCCCTCGCCGCCGCGCGCGACCTCCTCGGCGACGAGGACGAGCGCGCCGTTTTTACCGAGAGCATGGAGCTGCTCGCCAAGTCCTATATAGCGAGCGCCCGCCGCGAGCTGCCCGTCGTGAGGCGCTTCAAGCGCAAGGGCGAGCGCGGCGAGAGATAATGGGGCCGCTGCCCCGCTAGGAGAGAGCAATGGCATACAAGAGAGTTGAAATTCCCGCCGGGGAGCTTCGCCGCCAGCGGGAGATATGCTTTGAGATACGCGAGCGCATAGAGGCCGCGGGAAGGCGCCCCCTCGCGCTGGTGGACACCTACGGCTGCCAGCAGAACGAGGCCGACAGCGAGGAGCTGCGCGGCTACAT
>CALWYR010000026.1 GCA_944385805.1 uncultured Oscillospiraceae bacterium | reverse complement strand
GCTCGGTCTCCATCCTCATCTCGGGCGTCTTTACAAAGACCGGCGTCTACGGCATCATCCGTGTGAGCTACTTCCTCTTCCGCACGATGGGGCTCACGAGCATGCAGACCCTGCTTGTCTTCATCGGCTGCGTCAGCATGTTCGTCTGCGTGACCATGGCGCTCAACCAGCACGACTTCAAGCGCCTGCTGGCCTTCCACTCGATAAGCCAGATAGGCTACATCCTCACCAGCCTCGGCCTGTGCACCGCGCTGGGCATAGCCGGCGGCCTCTACCACGCGATTAACCACACGCTCTTCAAGGGCCTGCTCTTCCTCACGGCCGGCAGCGTGCTCTACGCCACCGGCACCACCTACCTGGAGAAGCTCGGCGGCCTTGCCAGGAAAATGCCAAAGACGACGATACTGTTCCTCGTCGGCGCGTTCTCCATCTCCGGCATCCCGCCCTTCAACGGCTTCTACTCCAAGTGGCTCATCTACCAGGCCACCTTTGAAAAGGCGGCCGAGACCGGCTCCATCGGCTTCGCGCTGGTCACCGTCGTCTGCGTCATTACCAGCGTGCTCACGCTCGCGAGCTTCGTCAAGGTCGGCCACAGCGTCTTCTTCGGCCAGCTGGCCCCGGGCCTCGAGAACGCCAAGGACCCGCCGCTCGGTATGCGCATACCCATGTGGATAATGGCCGCGCTCTGCGTCTTCACCGGGCTCTTCCCCAACGTGATGATGCAGTACATCATCGGCCCCGCCGTCAACGCGGTCTACAACGCCATCCCCTATATCGACACCGCCATGGGCGAGGGCTACGCCGCCGCCCAGCTCGGTGAGAACGCCATGCCGCTCTTCAACGGGCAGCTGGTGAGCATAGGCGCATGGCAGCCGCTCAGCTGGCTGGTGCTCTTCGTGATAGTGCTGGCCGCCGTCTTCCTGGTCTCCCTTAGCGGGCGGTCCAACCGCACGGTCAACTGCGAGCCCGACAGCAAGCACGCCGTCTTCTTCGGCGGCGAGGAGGCCCAGTACTCGCACATCTCCGGCGGCGACCTCTTCTGGGGCTTCAAGCACAACATGCGGCATTACCTCGGGTTCATGTCGCGCGTCCACACCGGCGTCGTCAACGATTACGTGCTCTGGGGCGTCACAGCCACGGCCGTGATCCTGGCGTACTGCTTCGTGTTCTTGCTGTGAGGAGGGCTGGAATATGGAAATGGCAATCATGGATATAGTCAAATACGCGGTATACATCCTCATTTTCCCCGGCGCGCTCTTCACCTGCGTCTTCGGCCTCTGGCTGGCCGGCGTCGACCGCAAGGTCGTCGCCCGCATGCAGAAGCGCAAGGGCCCGCCCATCATGCAGCCGACCTGGGACTTCCTCAAGCTCTGCGGCAAGGAGGTCATCGTCCCGGCCAACGCGGCGCGCGGGGTCTATATGGCCGCGCCCTACATCGGGCTCGCGAGCCTCATCGTCACCGTGCTCTTCATACCCATCGGCGGCTTCCAGGCCTTCGGCAGCGCCGGCGACACGGTCGTCATACTCTACCTCATGACCATCCCCACCCTCGCCATGATATTCGGCGGCAGCGCCTCCGGCTCGCCCTACGCGGGCGTGGGCGCGTCGAGGACCATGGTCAGCATCATGAGCTATGAGCTCCCGCTGATCCTCGTGCTGCTCGCTGTGGGCAGGGCCGCCGCGCCCGAGGGCTACTACTTCACCTTCTCCCTCGCGCAGATAGACGTCATGCAGCAGCTCGCCGGCAGCTTCCTCTTCGACTGGAGGCTCATCCCGGCGGCGGTGGCCATGCTCCTTGTTATCCCCTGCGAGGTCGGCCAGCACCCCTTCGACGTGGGCGAGGCCGAGACCGAGATCTGCGAGGGCCCGCTGGCCGAGTACTCCGGCGCCCCGCTCGCCGCCTTCAAGCTCAGCCACGCCATCAAGATGTTCGTCATGACCGCGCTCTTCTGCGCGCTCTTCCTCGGCGGCGTCACCACCGGCATGGTCTGGCTCGACGTCGTGCTCACGCTGGTCTTCTGCACCGTCGTAACGCTCGTGTGCATGACGCTGCTGCACGCCGTCAGCGCGCGCTTCAGGGTCGAGCAGCTCTTCAAATTCTTCTGGACCGTGGTCAGCGGCTTCGCGCTCGTGAGCCTGCTGCTGGTCTGGTTCTGCTAAGGAGGCGGTAATATGTTCAAAAAACTCATAGATAACGCCGCCGCTAAGTCGCCCTGGCTCTACCACATCAACGCCGGCAGCTGCAACGGCTGCGACATCGAGCTCGTGGCCGTGCTCACGCCGCGCTACGACGCCGAGCGCCTGGGCTTCAAGCTCGCGGGCACGCCGCGCCACGCGGACATCGTCGTGGTCAGCGGCCCCGTCACCGTGCAGAGCAAGGACCGCGTCCTGCGCACGATTGAGCAGGTCCCCGACCCCAAGGTCATAGTCACCCTCGGTTCCTGCCCGCGCAGCTGCAACGTCTTCAAGGGCAGCTACTCCGTGGCCGGCCCGCTCGACAAGTACGTGCCCATCGACGTCTCCATAGCGGGCTGCGCGCCCAAGCCGGAGGCCATCATCGACGGGCTGGCCCTCGCGGCCAAGATACTCAAGGAGAAAAGGGAGGCGAAGAAGTAATGCTGCCATTCGTTAAGGAGGCCGTGCAGCAGCTTTTCAGCAAGCCCAGCACCGAGGCCTATCCCGCCGCCCCCGCGCCCGCCGCTCCCGGCTACCGCGGACGCATAGTCTTCCACGCCGACCGCTGCATCAGCTGCGGCATGTGCGAGCGCGTCTGCGCCGGCGGCGCCATCAGCACCACCAGCGAGGAGACCGAGGAGGGCACGCTCATAACCCGCCGCTTCTTCCTCGGCAGCTGCACCTTCTGCGCCAACTGCGCCGACTTCTGCGTCAAGAACGCGATAGAGCTCACGGACGACTACCACATGGTCGCCCGCGACGAGAACGACCTCGTCGTCACCGGCACCTACCTCAAGAAGAAGCCGGCCGCCAAAAAGCCCGCCGCCTGCAATGCCGACGAGCCCGAGAGCACCGTCAAGCCCCGCGACGACGGCCTGCCCGTCAGCGACCCGGCCAAGTGCGTCTACTGCACCCTCTGCGCCAAGAAGTGCCCCGCCGGGGCCCTCACCGTCGACCGCAAGGAGAAAATCTGGAAGCTCGACGAGGACAAGTGCATCGGCTGCGGCACCTGCCACGAGGTATGCCCGAAAAAGGCCATCATCATGTGACGGGCGCTATACATTATTAAATATAGGCGGCGCGAGCCGCCGCGACGGGAGGGGGAGCCTCGGGCTCCCCCTTTTCGCGTCCGCGCGGCGGAAAAAATAGTACACAAAATTTATCTCAAAATTTCTTGCAAAAATACTAAAAAGCCCTTGACAAGCGCGCCGGTAATTGATATTATATCAGGGCGCCTGAAAGGGGCGCAGTATGCGATGAAGCGGGAGATTGCGGCTTTGAGCCGGTAACTTCCGTGGAGTATGTCCGGCATGTCGCCGAGTGCGGCGTGCGAAATCGGGCGGATGAGCTGTTTTTCGTTCACGGGCGTATATCGCCGGGACGGAGCGCACCGGCCACAAAAAGCCGGTTTGTTTTTCGGACAGGGTCTGATACGCACGGATGCGTGTATGAAAAAAGCTCGCCGTACCACTGGGCAACCGCTTCTTTGCCTAAGTACGAAATTCAGGAGGAAAAAACATGGCAGCAAGCAAGAAAATGATCCGCATCAGGCTCAAGGCCTACGACCACCAGCTCATCGACAAGGCCGCCGAGACCATCGTCGAGACCGCGCGCCGCACCGAGGCCAAGGTCTCCGGGCCCATCCCTCTGCCCACCAAGAAGGAGGTCGTCACCATCCTCCGCGCCGTCCACAAGTACAAGGACAGCCGTGAGCAGTTCGAGCGCCGCACCGACAAGCGCCTCATCGACATCATGAACCCGACC
>CALWYR010000025.1 GCA_944385805.1 uncultured Oscillospiraceae bacterium | reverse complement strand
CGACACGCTCTACGAAAAGGGCATTATAACCGAAGATGAGCGCAACAAGATGCGCATTAAGATAAAGAGCCGCACGCGGCAATTAGAAAGCAGGTAAAGGCGGGGACTTGTTCCCCGCCAATTTCTTATGATTGATATATTCGTATGCCTATGCTATATTAATGCTAATAATGATATAACGAACAGGAGACGCTTATGGACATACATGACGTGCGCCGGGAGCTGCGTACAAAGAGCATATACGAGATACCTCTGCGCGTGACGTACTACGCGCGCGTGTCGTCCGAGTCCGACGAGCAGCTCAACTCGCTCGGCAACCAGATAAAGTACTACGAGGACTTCATACGCCGCAACGCCGCGTGGGAGTTCGTGCCGGGATACATCGATGAGGGTCTCTCCGGCATCTCGACGAAGCGCCGCGAGAACTTCAACCGCATGGTCGATGACGCCTCGCACGACAAGTTCGACCTCGTCATAACCAAGGAGATATCGCGTTTCGCGCGCAACACGCTCGACTCCATCCGCTACACGCGCGAGCTGCTCTCAGACGGCGTGGGCGTGTTCTTCCAGAACGACAACATCAACACTCTCGACGAGGACAGCGAGCTTCGTCTGTCAATAATGTCGTCGATAGCGCAGGACGAGCTCAGGAAGCTCTCGAGCCGCGTGAAATTCGGCCACCAGCAGGCGATAAAGTCCAGCGTGGTGCTCGGCAACAGCCGCATCTTCGGCTACCGCAAGGACAATAAGCGCCTTGTCATCGACGAGGAGCAGGCTCCGATGGTGCGCGAGCTCTTCGAGCTCTACGCCACGGACGAATACAGCATGAAGCAGCTCGAGACGCTCTTTTGGAACAAGGGCTACCGCAACCTCAACGGCAAGAAAATCGCACACTCGACTATGTCGAACATGATAGCCAACCCCAAATACAAAGGCTACTACGTCGGCAACAAGGTCAAGGTAGTGGACATGTTCACGAAGAAGCAGAAGTTCCTCCCGCCCGAGGAGTGGGTCATGTTCAAGGACGAGACGGGCGAGATCGTCCCGGCCATCGTCAGCGAGGAGCTGTGGGATGCCGCAAACGCCATACTGCGCCGCCGCAGCGAGGACGTAAAGCACCGCCAGGGCATCTGCAACCACGCGAACCTGCTCACAGGCAAGCTCTACTGCGCCCACTGCGGCGCGGCATACTACCGGCGCGAGTCGCGCGACAAGCTCGGCAACGTAAACAGCCGCTGGGTCTGCTCCGGGAAGATAAACAATGGCAGCGACTCCTGCCCCAGCTTCGCCGTATATGAGGACGAGATAAAGCCGCTGCTCTTCGAGGTGTTCCGCGACACGCACGACGCATCCGAGGAGATGATACTCGAGTACGAGCACATGTACGCGGTGATGACTTCGGACGTCAACCTCGAGGGCCAGATCTCAGACGCGGAAGGCAAGATAGAGCTCGCGCTCAAGAAAAAGAGCAAGCTGCTTGAGCTCACAGCGCTCGGACAGATAACGAACGAGGACTTCGCCGCCATGACCGCGGCGTGCAACGAGGAGATAAAGGCCGCCGAGCAGGAACTCGCCGAGCTCAGAAGTCGGCGCGACGACAGCGAGGACTTCCGGCGGCACATGGAGAAGATACGCTCCACCCTCCGCGCCGCGGAGCGACAGGCAAACGCGGGCGCGATAACCAAGGAGTTCGTCGATACCTTCGTGGACAAGATAATCGCCACGCCCGTGGACGAGCACACGATGCGGCTCGACGTGAAGATATTCACCGGCGAGACGACTGCCAAATACCTTGAAAAGCTCGCGCGTCGTACGGGTCACACGTTCAAGAAGATGATCGAGGCTTACGAGAACGGCATGAAGTGAGGCTTTTGCTTCGGTAAAAATTTTTGCCCCGTCTGCAAATGCGGACGGGGCGGATTTTTTTACAGCTTCAGCTCCTGCAGCGCGTCTACTATGCGCTCGAACTCCATGGCGTGGCTGGCCTTTACGAGCACCGTATCGCCGGGGCGCAGATATTCAGGCAGGGCGGATATCAGCTCATCCCGGCTGGCAAAATGCTCCCCGCCCATAGCCGCGGCGGCATCGCCGGTTGTAAGCAGCAGAGCGGCCTTCTCCCGGGCCCTGAGGCCCACCGCGCGGTGCATATCCTCACTGCCGGGGCCAAGATTGAGCATGTCGCCCAGAATGCAGACAAGCCTCCCGGGCAGGTCCGAGGCCGAGTCGATGGCAAGGGCGGCGGAATCGGGATTAGAATTATAGCAGTCGTCAACTATCGTCAGGCAGCGCGTTTTTATAAGCCTGGTGCGATGGCCAACGGGCGCGTATTTTGAAAGCCCGGCGGCTATCTGCACGTCGCTTAGCCCAAGCTCAATGCCGACGGCCGCGGCGGCGAGCGCCGCGAACACAAGCTGCCGCCCGAAGGCAGGGATCTCGGCGCGGATGCGCCTGCCCGGAGCGAAAATATCAAAGCCGACGCCGCCATCCGCCGTAACGGAGAGAGGGCCCGCGTTTATGTCCCCACGCCCTGCGGCGCTGTACATAAGCTTGCGCTGGACAGGAGAGAGAGCGGCAAGGCGGGCGTCGTCGCCGTTTACTATCACAAGGCCGTCCGGCCTCATCTCGCCGAGCAGCTCCGTCTTGGCGCGAAGGACCCCGTCGAGGTCGCCGAGCGTGCTCAGGTGAGAGCGGCCGATGAGCGTATACACCGCTATGTCCGGCCGCGCCATCCTTCCGAGGCGCGTCATCTCGCCGAAGTCGCTTATGCCCAACTCTATGACGGCGGCCTCCGTCCCGCCGTCCAGGCGGAAGAGCGTCAGCGGGACGCCGAGCTCGTTATTCAGGTTGCCCTCGGTGTAAAGGACCTTGTATTTCTCGCCGAGGACACGCGCGCAGAGCTCCTTGGCCGTGGTTTTGCCTGAGCTGCCTACAATGCCCACAACCGGCCCGGAAAACCGCCTGCGGCATTCGGAAGCGAGGGCAGCCATGGCCGCCGTCACATCCGGGACGACGATGACGGGGCCCTCTACCCCCTCTGGCACGCGCTCGGCAAGGCAGGCCGAAGCGCCGGCGGCAAGCGCGCGCGCTATGTATTCGTGCCCGTCCACACGCTCGCCGCGCAGGGCGCAGAAGAGCTCGCCAGGCCTGACGGCGCGGCTGTCTATAACCCCGCCGGTCACGGGCGCGCCGCAGCCGCCGCCATGCAGGACTCCGCCAGTGATATTAACTACATCGGAAACGGTAAAACCGGTCATTTTTCATCCTCCTCAAAGGCGGAATTAACAATTTCTGCGCAAAGCTCCTCATATGTCATGCCGGCCGCGGCCGCCTCCTGCGGCGCGAGGCTTGTCGGCGTGAGGCCCGGCAGGGTGTTAAATTCAAGGAACCAGAAGCGCCCCTCGCCGTCGAGAATAAAGTCCGCCCTTGCGAGGCTTTTCAGCCCGAGAGCCTTATACGCCGCAACGGCGCAGGCCGCCAACTCCCGCTCCGCCTCAGGCGGGATCGGGGCAGGGGAGAGCTCCACGGCCGCTCCGGGCTGGTATTTCTCCCTGTAGCCGTAGAAGCCGTCGCCGGGCCGTATTTCTATGCTCGGCAGGGCGCGGCCGGAGAGCACGGATATCTGGATCTCGCGCCCGCTGATAAAGTCCTCTGCAAGCACGCCGCTGCCTGAACGCGCCGCATTTTCAATCGCCGGGATTAGCCCGGCCCTATCACGGACAATTTCCACGCCGAGGCTCGAGCCGGAATCGACCGGCTTGACAACGCAGGGAACGGGCAGCCCTGCTGCCGCCGCGGCGGGGTCGGACAGCTCGCCGCCGTGAAAATAGCGCCAGTTGGCCGTGCGCAGGCCGATCGAGCGCACAATGAGCTTGGCTGCGTGCTTGTTCATGGCCAGGGCGCTCGCGAGATAGCCGCTGCCGGTGTAGCGTATGCCGAGCAGGTCAAAGGCTGCCTGGACCCGGCCGTCCTCGCCGCACTGGCCGTGCAGCGCAAGGAAAACAAGGTCCGCGTGGCCGCAGAGCTCGAGCACGCGTTCGCCGAAAAGGCTCGCCGAGCTCATGGCTCGAGCCGACCGCACTGCCTCAAGGTCCGGCCCTGCCGTGCCGACGGCCCCGGGCTCGGGCAGAGGCAGGTCAAAGGCCGCGTCAAGAGGGCCGTCATAGCCCTCCAAGCCGAAATACATATCCACAAGC
>CALWYR010000024.1 GCA_944385805.1 uncultured Oscillospiraceae bacterium | reverse complement strand
AACGGCTTCGGCGCGGGCTACCTCGCCAGCATGATTAACCACCTGTGAGGCGCGGCATGAAGATACTTTACCTGGACTGCCATATGGGCTGCGCGGGGGATATGCTCACCGCCGCGCTCCTGGAGCTGCTGCCCGAGGGCGATCGCGCCGATTTCGTCGCGCGCATGAACGCCCTCGGCATACCCGGCGTGCACATGGAGCTCGTCCCCGCCGTCAAGTGCGGCATAAGGGGCAGCCGCGTGCTCGTCACCGTCAACGGCGTCGACGAGGAGGAGCACCATCACGCCCACGAGCATGAGCATGAGCATGAACACGGGCATGACCATGACCATGGCCACGAGCATGACGGGCGCTGCCATCATCACCACGACGAGCCCGGCCACTGCGAAGCCCATCCCGGCTGCGGACACCGGCACGGGCATCATCACCACCACTCCCTCGCGGACATCTCCGCCATAATCGGCGCGCTCGAGATACCCGAGGGCGCGAAGGAGCGCGCCGGGGCCGTCTACGCCGCGATTGCGGGCGCTGAGGGCCGCGTACACGGCCGCGAGGCCGGCGAGGTGCATTTCCACGAGGTCGGCGCGATGGACGCCGTGGCGGACGTCACGGCCGTCAGCCTGCTCATAGAGCTGCTCGCGCCGGAGAAGATAGTCGTCTCCCCCGTCCGCACGGGCTACGGCACGGTGAAGTGCGCGCACGGCGTGCTGCCCGTCCCCGCCCCGGCGACGGCGCTGCTGCTCGAGGGCGTACCCGTCTTCGCCGGCGACATCCCCGGCGAGATGACCACCCCAACCGGCGCGGCGCTCCTCAGGAGCCTCGCGGACGAGTTCGCCGAGATGCCGCCCATGACCATGCAGGCCATAGGCTACGGCATGGGTGCGCGCGACTTCCCCGCCGCCAACTGCGTCCGGGCCGTCCTGGGCGAAGCCGCCGGCGCCGGATCGGCGGAGCGCGAGACGGCGGAGCTCTTCTGCACGCTCGACGACGCCACGGCCGAGGACATAGCCTACGCCTGCGAGCTCCTCATGGGCGCCGGCGCGCTCGACGTCTACACCTGCGCCGTCGGCATGAAGAAGGGCCGCCCCGGCACGCTCATAAGCTGCCTGTGCGCCTGGGAGAGGCGCGGCGAGTTCGCGCAGCTCCTGCTCAAGCACACCTCCACCCTCGGCGTGCGAATCTACGCGCCCGAGCGCGTGAAGCTCTCCCGCTCGGCCGCGGAGGTCGAGACGAAGTACGGCCCCGTGCGCGTAAAGCGCGCCGCCGGCTTCGGCGTCGAGAAGGCCAAGCCCGAGTATGAGGACCTCGCCCGCATCTCCCGCGAGACCGGCGAGCCCATCGCGAAGCTGCGCCGCGAAATAGAGCGCGGGCTGTAAAACCCCATAATAACGCCGAAAGAGGCCCTCCCGGGCCTCTTTTCCTTTATCTTTCGCTCTCGCTCCCGTCTTCGCCGCCGAAGATGAGGTCGTCCACGTCGCTCATATTTTGCGCCTCCTTGCTTATTCCTGAGCACGACTATAGCCCCCGGGCGTAAAGTTTTCCCGCGCGCCGGGGTTAAATCCGCGTCACGGCGCAAAAAAGCCCGCCGGCAGGAGCCGGCGGGCCGGGAAACGCGGGTTAAATCTTCATGCAGACGTCCCACGCGCGCCAGATGACGGTGCGGAGGTTGCCTATGGAGACGCAGTCGCCGACGAGGTGGACGTTCCTGCCCTTCTTGGCGACCGGGGTGGGGACGAAGCCAATCGCGTTGACGACGTTGTCGCACTCGACCTCGGTGACGGTGCCGTCCTTGCCCTTTATGACGACGGAGCCGTCCTTAATCTCGCTTATGGTGCTCTCGAGGTATATCGGCACCTTGTGGAAGACCAGGGCCTCGCGCAGGTAGCTCGCGTTCGGCAGCGGGACAGCCGGGGTGGCAATCAGGTCGACGGCGTACTCGACGACGGTCGGGTGCTTGCCGGCGAGGACGAGCTCGAGGGCCGCCTCGCAGCCGGACTGGCCGCCGCCGAAGATGACGACCTTGTCGCCCGTGGGCTTCTTCTCGCGCAGGAGCTCGGTGAGGGTCATGCACTTGTTGAAGCCGGGGATCGGCATGGTGCGCGGCACGGAGCCGGTGGCGACGATAATCTCGTCGAAGCCGCCGAGGGTGCCGACGTCGTTAATCTCGGTGTTGTAGCGGACCTCAACGCCGGCCTTCGCTATCTCGCGCTTGTACCAGTCGATAAGCTCGCGATCGTTCTCCTTGAAGGACATGCTGGCCGCGGTGATGAAGAGGCCGCCCAGCGTGTCGGTCTTTTCAAAGATGACGGGCTTGTGGCCGCGCTTTTTCAGCACCAGCGCACATTCCATGCCGCCGATGCCGCCGCCGATGATGGCGACCTTCTTCGGCTTCGTGGTGGGCACGAGCTTGTACTTGTTGTGCTGCATGGTGGGCGGGGTCAGGGCGCAGCGGGCCAGGTGCATGGTGTCGTCCATGCTCTGCAGGTTGACGGTGCCCTTGTATTTGGAGAAGTTGAAGCAGCCGTTGTGGCAGCGGATGCAGGGCTTGATGTCCTCTTCGCGGCCCTCCTGCAGCTTCTTCAGCCACTCGGGGTCGACCAGGTTCTGGCGGGCGATGGCCACGGCGTCGATCTTGCCCTCGGCGATGGACTTGGCCGCCACGGCGGGCTCCATTTTGCCGGCGCAGACGACCGGGATGTCGCAGAAGTTCTTGATGTGCTCAACTTCGGCCAGGTTGCAGTTGTTGGGCATGTACTGTGGCGGATGCGCCCAGTACCAGGCGTCGTAGGTGCCGTTGTCGCAGTTGAGCATGTCGTAGCCGGCATCCTGCAGCTTCTTGACGACGATCTCGCTCTCTGCCATGTCGCGGCCGAACTCCGTGAACTCCTCGCCGGGCACCGCGCCCTGGAAGAAGTCCTTCGTCTTGGAGACGACGGAGTAGCGCAGGGAGACGGGGAAGTCGCTGCCGGCGGCGTTCTTGATGTTCTTCACGATGTCGGTGGCGAAGCGCAGGCGGTTGTCCAGGCTGCCGCCGTACTCGTCGGTGCGCCAGTTGAAGTTCTTGATGGCGAACTGGTCGAGCGTATAGCCCTCGTGCACGGCATGGATCTCAACGCCGTCCACCCCGGCCTCGCGCAGCAGGCGCGCGGTCTTGCCGAAGGCCTCGGTGCTCTCCTTGATCTCGGCCACGGTCAGCGGGCGGGACTTGTAGTCCTGCTTCCAGCGGTTGGGCGTGGGCGAGGAGCTGGCGGTCAGGTAGTCGGCGTCCATCACGAACTTGCCGGCCTTGCCCAGGGCGGGATGGTCGAGCATCATGCTCATCAGGTGGTTGACGCCCATGGAACGGCCGCAGCCGACGGCCAGCTGGATAAAGAGCTTGGCGCCGGTCTTGTGGAAGTCAACCATGTAGTCCTTCAGCTCGGCGAACATCTTCTTGTTGGTGTAGAGCCAACGGTTGCCCATGACGTCGCGCACCCACTGCATACCGGGCAGGATAAGGCCCACGTCGTCACGCGCGGTCTCCAGCAGGAAGTAGGCGGCCTCCTTGTCGAAGTGGCAGGGCTCCATCCAGCCGAAGAGGCTGGTGCCGCCCATGGAACACATGACGATGCGGTTTTTGATCTCCACATTGCCGATCTTCCAGGGGGTGAACAAAGCGCTGTACTTCTCGTCCATCGAATCATCCTCTCTTTCAAAGTAAATTCAAAGATCTATACACGGTGACCCCTCAGGGTCATCATACCGCCGCACATATGTAGGAATTCCACCAGCAGCCTTGCACAGTGTTGATATTAATGTAACACAAACCCGCGCAAAATGGAATATCAAAACCGCTAATTCTGAGAAAGATTTTACAATATCTACAACTGCGTATATAGCGCAAAAATATCCCGCCCCTTTCGGGCGGGAAAAAGCAAGAAAAAACGGCCCCCTGATCGTCAGGGGGCCGTGGAGGCGCCATCCGGATTTGAACCGGAGAATCGGGGATTTGCAGTCCCCTGCCTTACCACTTGGCTATGGCGCCTCGTCGCTGCATAGCTTAAGATTCCAATCTTGCCCCTGTGTCGGGTGGGGCAAGATTTCCATCTTACGCAATACGCTCCTCTCAAAACCGAATCAGGATTCGGTTTTGTAAACAGAGTGGAAACGAAGCGTTTAAATCAAAAGCCGCTGCAAGTGAGCGGCCTCGGACCCTCGCAGCCCGAGCGAAACTGTAGTTTCGCTCGGAGAGGAGGAATAAGCTCGTTCGGCGCAGTTTTTGCGAATAGCTATTTGCTATTCGCGGAAACGGAGCGATAAGAGCTTATTCCGACGATGGAGCGGGCAACGAGATTCGAACTCGCTACCTCCACCTTGGCAAGGTGGCGCTCTGCCAAATGAGCTATGCCCGCAAATGGTGCCTCAGGCCAGAGTCGAACTGGCGACACGCGGATTTT
>CALWYR010000023.1 GCA_944385805.1 uncultured Oscillospiraceae bacterium | reverse complement strand
CGCGGCGCTGCGCGAGGATCTGGGCAAGGGCGAGGCGGAGAGCTATATGTGCGAAACGGGCCTGCTGCTCTCAGACATACGCTGGCTGCGGCGGCATTTGCGCTCGCTCATGCGCCCGAAGCGCACGCGCGTGGGGCTCGCGCAGTTTCCCGGGCACGGCGAGCTCAGGCGCGCTCCTTACGGCGTGACGCTCATCATGAGCCCCTGGAACTACCCGCTGCTGCTCTCGCTCGAGCCGCTGGCCGCGGCCGTCGCGGCGGGGAATACCGCCGTCATAAAGCCCAGCGCCTACTCGAGCGCGACAAGCGGACTGATTGCCGAAATGCTCGGCGAGATCTTCCCGCCCGATTACGTGGCCGTGGTCACAGGCGGGCGCGAGGAGAATTCGGCCCTGCTGGAGCAGAAGTGGGACAAGATTTTCTTCACCGGCGGCGCGGCGGTGGGCCGCGAGGTCCTGCGCGCGGCCGCGGAGCGGCTCACGCCGGCCGCGCTGGAGCTGGGCGGCAAGAGCCCGGCAATCGTTGACGCGAGCGCCGACATCCCTCTGGCCGCCCGGCGCATAGTCGCGGGCAAGCTTTTAAACTGCGGCCAGACCTGCGTCGCGCCGGACTACGTGCTCTGCGACGAATGCGCCGAGGGCGAGCTGACCGCGGCGCTCAAGCGCGAAATCGAGCGCCAGTACCCCGACGCGCTGCACAGCCCAGACTACGGCCGCATGGTGAACGCGAAGCACTTTGAGCGCGTGCTGGGGCTCATAGACCCGGCCAGGGTGGTATATGGCGGCGGCAGCGACGCCGCGCGGCTGAAGATAGAGCCCACGCTTCTCGCGGGCGTCACGCCGGAGGACGCGGTGATGGGCGAGGAGATTTTCGGGCCCGTGCTGCCCATACTCACATACAAAAGCTTGGAAGAGGCCATAGCCTTCGTCGAGCAGAGGCCCAGGCCGCTCGCGCTCTACCTATTTACCCGCGAGCGCGCGGTTGAGCGCGAGGTGCTGCGGCGCTGCCGCTTCGGCGGCGGCTGCGTCAACGACACGGTCATGCATCTCACCAGCGAGGCCCTGCCGTTCGGCGGCGTGGGCGAGAGCGGCATGGGCGCCTACCACGGGCGCTGGAGCTACGAGGAGTTCACCCACCTGGCGGGCGTGCTCCACCGCGGCGGCCGCTGCGAGCCGCCGCTGCGCTACAGCCCCTTCACGCCGACCAAGCTTTCGCTTATCAGAAGGATACTGCGTTAAAGCCCCCGACATATTGCACAAATATGTCCCCGCCTCTCTGGCTAAACTATACGACAAGCGCACTTGATAAAAGCGCGTCCGTCGACTATAATATGATAAACAATATAGACGTATCAAACGTTATTACAAGCCACGAGAGGTTATAAAATGGACACCAATCCCGTACTGATGAACAAGCTGAGCATGGACAGCGACATCCCGCTCTACTCCCAGCTGGTCAGCATAATAAAGCGCAATATCTCCGCCGGCACGCTCGAGCCCGGCGCGCTGCTGCCCAGCGAGAGCGAGCTCTGCCGCACCTTCGACGTCTCCCGCTCCACCGTGCGCCAGGCCATCGGCGCGCTCGAGAGCGAGGGCCTGGTCGTGCGCAAGCAGGGGCGCGGCACCTTCGTCGCCGAGCCAAAGATGCGCCGCCGCACGGAGAATGTGTACTCCTTTACGAGTGAGATAAACTCCATGGGCATGACGCCCAGCTCCACTATACTGGAGTTCGACGTCATGAGCCCGCCGCCCGACATCGTCTCCATGCTGGAGCTGGAGAGCAGCGCGGTGAAGATATACCGCTTCTCCCGCATCCGCAACGTCAACGGCGAGCCGCTGATACTGGAGACGAGCTTCTACCCCACCTATATCTACCCCAAGCTCACGCGGGACCTGCTGGAGACGCACAGCTTCTACAGCCTGCTCTATGAGGAGGGCATCGTGCCCTACAGCGCCGTGGACAGCTATGAGGCCGTCATCCTGGGCCGCCGCGAGGCCGAGCTGCTCGGCACGCGCCCGGGCAGCTGCGCCTTCTCCGTGCAGCGCCGCACCCGCACCGAGGCGGGAGTGGTCTATGAGTTCACTCAGAGCCTCATCCGCGCCGACCGCGTGACCCTCGACGTCTATCTGCACAAGGACGGCGTCAGCTTCTCCCGCAACGTGGACAAGTAAATCAGCAGCCGAAGAAGAGCCGGGACGCCGTTCCGGCTCTTTTTGTGCAACAAGTAAAAAATGGACGCCGGATTATGGTCGAAAAACACAGTATACAACAAGGCCGGAATTATAGTAAAATGTTAGCAGTCCATGGCGTCGCGGCACTCCATTTTTCATGCCGCGGCGTACATAAGATAAGGAGGATAATTCCCGCGTGCCGGCGGTGCGTCAGTGTGGAGACCTGGCGTAATGCCGCGCATCCCACAGCGGATGGCGGCGAGGCGCGTCATTGCGGAGGCAGGCGCGTTACGGCAATGCTATGTCCGAAGTAGTCCTGAAAAATGTAATGAAGATCTATCCCAACGCCCCCGGGGCCAAGAAGAAAAAGGCCAAGGAGGAAGAGGGGGAAAAGAAGGGCAACCTTCTCGTGACCGAGCGCGGCGTCGTCGCCGTGCACGACTTCAACATCGACATCGCCGACAAGGAGTTCATAGTGCTCGTCGGCCCCTCCGGCTGCGGCAAGTCCACCACGCTGCGCATGATAGCCGGCCTGGAGGAGATAACCGAGGGCGAGGTCATTATCGACGGCAAGGTCGTCAACGACATCCCGCCCAAGGACCGCGACATAGCGATGGTCTTCCAGAGCTACGCGCTCTACCCGCACATGACCGTCTACGACAACATGGCCTTCGCGCTCAAGCTGCGCAAGATGCCGAAGGACGAGATAGACAAGAAGGTCCGCGAGGCCGCTGAAATACTCGACATCACCCAGTACCTCGACCGCAAGCCCAAGGCCCTGTCCGGCGGCCAGAGGCAGCGCGTCGCCATCGGCCGCGCGATTGTCCGCGAGCCGAAGGTCTTCCTCATGGACGAGCCCCTCTCCAACCTGGACGCCAAGCTGCGCAACCAGATGCGCGCGGAGATAATCAAGCTGCGCCAGAGGATAAACACCACCTTCATCTACGTCACCCACGACCAGACCGAGGCCATGACCCTCGGCGACCGCATAGTCATCATGAAGGACGGCTTCGTCCAGCAGATAGGCACGCCGCAGGAGGTCTTCAACCACCCGGCCAACATCTTCGTCGCCGGCTTCATCGGCACGCCGCAGATGAACTTCTTCGACGCCACCCTCAACCGCGAGGGCGACAAGTTCACCGTCACCGCCTACGGCGCCACCGTCGAGCCCAGCGAGGACAAGCAGGCCACGCTGCTCGCCAACAACGCCCAGCCCGGCTCCGTCACCCTCGGCGTCAGGCCCGAGCACATCATGCTCTGCGCCGCCGGCACCGAGCACAGCATCAAGGCCAGCGTGGACGTCAGCGAGATGATGGGCTCCTCCATCCACCTGCACACCAACGTCCAGGGCAAGGACGTCGTCATGGTCCTCTCCACCGTCGACCTGCCCGCGGACCGCGCGCAGGGCTTCCGCTACGGCGAGGAGGTCAACTTCACCTTCGGCGGCAACGTCATCCACATCTTCGACAAGGAGAGCGGAAAGGCTCTTACTTAACCTAAAGGGAGGGCAAAGCCCTCCCTTTTCTGCTTTAGCGCCGTCCTGGCGGCGCGAGGCTCCGTAAAGCGGTCAGATTTTTTAATTTTACCCCTTGACAAGGGCGAAATTTGAGATATAATCATTCACGCACAACTGAACAGCCTTATCAAGAGTGGCGGAGGGACCGGCCCTGTGAAGCCCGGCAACCTGCATTGCGCAAGGTGCCAAATCCGGCGGTTTGTAATCGAAAGATGAGGAC
>CALWYR010000022.1 GCA_944385805.1 uncultured Oscillospiraceae bacterium | reverse complement strand
TCCCCGAGGGCGCGGTCATCTCCATGCCCCTCGCCGGCGAGGGCAACCGCCGCGGCAGGAGCTTCGCCCTCGGCGCGCTCTCCGGCGCGGTGGAGCCGCTGGGCGCGCTGCTCACCATAGCCCTCACCGAGCTGATAACGCCGGCGCTGCCATACATCCTCGCCTTTGCCGCCGGGGCTATGATTTATGTCGTCGTGGAGGAGCTCATCCCCGAGAGCCAGGCCGGCGAGCACTCAAATATCGGCACCATCGGCGCCGCGGCCGGGTTCGTGGTGATGATGATACTGGACGTCGCGCTCGGCTAACGGCATTAAGGGCCTTTCATGGGAATACTGATAAGCGCTTCCCGTCAGAGCGGCAAAAAGCGGAGCCTTGCGGCTCCGCTTTTTTCTGTTGGGAAGGCTCCGCCTTTGCTTTACTGTTCCGCGCCTCCGGCGGGCGGGCGGCTGCCGCGGCCTCCGCGGCGGCCTCTGTGGCTGCGCTTGGGCTGCTGCGGCTGTTGGCCCTGTCCCTCGGGCTGCTGGGCCTTGGCGTGGGGCTGCTGGCCGCGGCCGGGCTTGTCGCCGCGCTCGCGCTTGCCCTCTCCCTTGCCCTCGCGGCGGCTTTCCTGCTTCGCCTCTCCCGCGCCGCCGCCGCGGCGTCCGCCGCGGTAGCTCTTGCGGCGCACGGGCGCGCTCTGGCGCGGCTGGGACGGCTCATGCCTCTCGGCGGCCTCCACGCTCACGGCAGCCCCGTCCGCGTCGGACGCGGCCTCCTCGCGCACGGGCGCGCTCTCTGCGCGCGGCTTGAGCACGTGCTGCGGGGCCTCGCCGTTCTTGGGCCTGCCGCCGGGGACGGCGGCGACCTCGTCGCCGTTATAGGTCTTGATGACCGCCTCGCCCTCGCCGTCGAGCCTGACCTTGACCACGCCGCGCAGGAGGTTGACCTGTATGACGGTGCCAAAGCCGGCCGGCGTCTCGACAAAGGCGCCGTTCTTGGGCACGGCCTTCACGAGGCTCTCATAGGCCTCCTCCTCATAGCGCAGGCAGCACATGAGCCTGCCGCAGACACCCGAGATTTTCTGCGGGTTGAGCGAGAGCGACTGTGTCTTGGCCATCTTGGTGCTCACGGGCTGGAAATCCGTGAGGAACTGGCTGCAGCAGAAGGGCCGGCCGCAGGTGCCGAGGCCGCCGAGCATCTTGGCCTCGTCTCGCACGCCGATCTGCCTTAGCTCAATGCGGCTGCGGAAGACGCTGGCCAAATCCTTGACCAGCTCGCGGAAGTCGACGCGCCCGTCGCTGGTGAAGTAGAAGGTGAGCTTGTTGCCCTCAAAGCTGCACTCGGCGTCGACGAGCTTCATGTCGAGGCCGTGGGCGGCTATTTTCTCGCGGCAGATGCCGAGCGCCTCGCGCTCGCGCTGGCGGTTAATCTCCTGCACACGGCGGTCGTTGTCGGTGGCGACGCGGATCACCGGGCGGATGGGCGGCACGACCTTTTCATTGGAGACGTAGTGGTTCCCGGCCACGCAGCGCGCGTACTCGAGGCCCTTGCTGGTCTCGACTATCACGTCCTCGCCCGGCCGCACCGCGCAGCCGTTGGCGTCGAAGTAATAGGCCTTGCCGTTGCCCTTGAATTTTACAGAGACTACCTCTGTGACCTTGTTATCCTCGTACAATGTGATTCCTCATTTCTCGATTCCGTCCACGGCTATGAGGCCGAGGACGCTCTTGGCGCTGACGTTCACGCTCAGATACTCCGCACAGCGCGCGAGCAGCGCGTCCGCGCGCACGCAGGCGGCACGGTCGCGGCTCCGCGGCAGGAGGTCGGCGAGCTGCTCCCTCGCTGCGCGCAGCATGGCCTCGCAGCGGCGGTTATCCATGCCGTCGTTGGTAAGGCACCACTCGGCGAGCTCGCACTCGGAGCCGGAGAACAGCTTCCCCAGCAGCACCTTCGCGTCGGCGGAGGCCTCCTCGCTCTCGGCGGCGTCGGCGTTCACGCGCAGCAGCTCGCAGCGCGAGCGCACCGTGGGCAGCAGACGCGAGGCGCTGCCGGCGCAGAGCACGAAGCTCACGCGCTCGGGCGGCTCCTCCAGCAGCTTCAAAAGCGCGTTCTGGGCCTGGGCGTTCATGACGTCCGCGTCCTGTATGACATAGACCTTGCGCGCGGCCTCGTTGGGCACAATGAGCGCGTCGGCGGTGATGGCGCGCACGGCGTCGACGGTTATCTCGCGCTTTTTGCGGCCCTGGCCGTCCGTGCCGGGGCCGGTATATATGATGTCCGGGTGGATGCCCTGCAGCGATTTGCGGCAGGCGGCGCAGCGGCCGCAGGGCCGCGCGGCGTCCGCGCTCTCGCAGAGCATGGCAGCTGCCAGCCGCGCCGCGGCGGCGTTGCGCTGCTCCTCGTTTGGGGAGGCCATTATATAGGCGTGGGCCAGGTTCTGCCCGGCTGGTATACTGAGCTTATCCATAGCTGTATTTTACCTTCATCCGCGCGGCGGGTCAAGCGAAAAGTCGCGCTTGAGCCGCCGCAGGCGCTTCTCCCCCGCCTGAGACAGGGGGCGGTACTTCTTCGAGCAGCGGCAATAGCGGCGCGAAGCGCAGGCTCTTCCGGCGCGCGCGCCGCGGCGAAGGAGTGTTGCAGCGCGCGGATCTCCATATTGCCGCTCTTTTCCATTCCAGCAGGCTGCGCCCCCCGGCTTGGGCCAAGGCAGGCAGTCTCTGCGCAAAAAACTAGAGTAATTATACCACGCTGCAGTATTGCTTTCAACTACGCAGAGCATAAAATGATACGTATTTGCTATATCCCCGCCCCCGCGCTGTACCCCAACCAGCAATTGCCGCGCCCCAGTAAAGAGGCTGCGGTTTTGACGAAAATTACGGGTGTCCTTATTGGAATTGTCCTCAAGCAAGCGCAAAAAGCAAAATCGCAGCCCAGCGAAGCGCTGCGATTTTGAAATGAGAGTGCCAACGAAGTAAAACGCAGTTTCCAGCGCCAGCCCCAAAAAAACAACCCCGAAGCCCAGCAAAGCGGGTTCGGGGCTGAAAGTAAGAACAAACGAAGCGGAATGAATGTCCACCGGCGCTGCCGGGGGACGTAATGGAGCGCAGTTTGTTCTGACGCGGAGTAGGTGGCCTTACGGGAATAAGCCTCAGACTCGCACCCAAAAAACAACCCCGAAGCCCAGCAAAGCGGGTTCGGGGTTGAAAGGAAGAACAAACGAAGTGGAATGAATGTCCCCCGGCTCTGCCGGGGGACGTAATGGAGCGCAGTTTGTTCTGACGTGGAGCGGGCGAAGGGAATCGAACCCTCGTGTTCAGCTTGGGAAGCTGATGTTCTGCCATTGAACTACACCCGCGTTTGCCCGGATAGTATAGCACACTTTTGCCGGGCTTGCAAGGG
>CALWYR010000021.1 GCA_944385805.1 uncultured Oscillospiraceae bacterium | reverse complement strand
CCCGGCCCCTTCGGCGCGGGCAAGACCGTCGTGCAGCACCAGCTCGCCAAGTGGTCCGACGCGGACATGATAGTCTACCTCGGCTGCGGCGAGCGCGGCAACGAGATGACCCAGGTCCTCGACGAGTTCCGCGAGCTCAAGGACCCGCGCTCGGGCCGCCCGCTCATGGAGCGCACGATACTGATAGCCAACACCTCCAATATGCCCGTCGCGGCCCGCGAGGCCAGCATCTACACGGGCATGACCATCGCCGAGTACTACCGCGACATGGGCTACCACGTCGCGCTCATGGCCGACTCCACCTCCCGCTGGGCCGAGGCCCTGCGCGAGATCTCCGGCCGCCTGGAGGAGATGCCCGCCGAGGAGAGCTTCCCGGCCTATCTCCCCAGCCGCCTGGCCGGCTTCTACGAGCGCGCGGGCTATGTTGACGCGCTCAGCGGCTCCCAGGGCTCCGTCACCGTCATCGGCGCGGTCAGCCCCCAGGGCGGCGACTTCTCCGAGCCCGTCACGCAGAACACCCAGCGCTTCGTGCGCTGCTTCTGGGCGCTCGACCGCTCGCTGGCCTACGCCCGCCACTTCCCCAGCATCAACTGGACGACGAGCTACACCGAGTACTATAACGACCTCCTGCCCTGGTACAAGGAGAACTTCGGCGAGGAGTTCCCCGAGCTGCGCGAGCGCGTTGTCGCCCTGCTCAACGAGGAGAGCTCGCTCATGGAGATAGTCAAGCTCATCGGCTCGGACATCCTCCCCGACGACCAGAAGCTCGTCATCGAGACGGCCAAGGTCATCCGCGAGGGCTTCCTGCAGCAGAACGCCTTCCACGAGCACGACACCTATATGGTGCCGGCCAACCAGATGGCCATGCTGCGCACCATCCTGCGCCTCTACGACGGCGCGCGCACGCTCGTCGGCGCGGGCATACCCCTCCGCCAGCTGACGGAGACGGGCGTCTTCGCCGCGCTGGGCCGCATGAAGTTCGGCCTCGGCGAGGGCAGGCCCGCCGAGGAATTTGAAAAGCTGGTCGACGACGCCCTCGCCGAGGTGCGCCGCGCCAACGCGTAAAGGAGGGCGGCTTATGCGCATAGAATATACCGGCCTTGCCGAGATAAACGGCGCTCTTATCGCGCTTGACGGCGTCAAGGGCGTGGCCTATGACGAGCTCGCCGAGATAACGCTGCGCGACGGCAGCCGCCGCCACGGCCGCGTGATACTCATCGACGGCGAGCGCGTGGTGCTCGAGGTCTTCGAGGGCACCTCCGGCATCGACCTCAAGAACACTGGCACCCGCTTCCTGGGCAAGCCCATGACCCTGGCGCTCTCCGAGGAGCTGCTGGGCCGCTTCTTCGACGGCACCGGCAGGCCCGTCGACGGCCTGGGCGAGATATACGCCGAGGAGCGCCGCGACATCAACGGCCCCGCCATCAACCCGGTCAGCCGCGAATACCCCAAGAGCTGCATCCTCACCGGCATCAGCTCCATAGACGCCACCTGCTCGCTTATACGCGGGCAGAAGCTGCCCATCTTCTCCGGCGCCGGCCTCGCCCACAACGAGCTGGCCGCCCAGATAGTGCGCCAGGCCCACGTCATCGGCGACGGCGAGGACAGCAAGTTCGTGATTGTCTTCTGCGCCATGGGCGTCAAGAACGACACGGCGGAGTTCTTCCGCCGCGACCTCTCCGAGTCCGGCGCGCTGGGCCGCACGGTCATGTTCCTCAACCTGGCCTCCGACCCCATCATCGAGCGCATCCTCGCGCCCCGCTGCGCGCTGACCGCGGCGGAGTACCTGGCCTTTGACCGGGGCTACCACGTCCTCGTCGTCATGACCGACATGACCTTCTACTGCGAGGCGCTGCGCGAGTTCTCCAGCTCCAAGGGCGAGATCCCGTCCCGCAAGGGCTACCCGAGCTATATGTACTCCGACCTCGCCAGCCTCTACGAGCGCGCGGGCCTCATCCACGGCAAGCCCGGCTCCGTCACGCTCATGCCCATACTCACCATGCCGGGCGACGACATTTCCCACCCGATACCCGACCTCACGGGCTACATCACCGAGGGCCAGATAGTGCTCTCGCAGGAGCTCGCGCGCAAGGGCGTCTACCCGCCGGTCAGCATCCTGCCCAGCCTCAGCCGCCTCATGAAGGACGGCACCGGCAAGGGCTTCACCCGCGACGACCATCCCGACCTCTCGAACCAGCTCTTCGCCTCCTACTCCGAGGTGTCCAACGCGCGCAGCCTGGCCACCGTCATCGGCGAGGACGAGCTCTCCGAGCGCGACAAGCTCTATCTCAAGTTCGGCAGCGAGCTTGAGCACCGCTTCATCAACCAGGGCATGTACGAGCCGCGCAGCCTGGACCAGACGCTGGACATGGGCTGGGAGCTTCTGAGCATACTTCCGAGGGAGGAACTCTCCCGCGTCAGCGACAAGGTGCTCGACGAGCACTACCGCGGCGGCAGGCAATAACGGCGCACCGCGCCGGAGGGAGGCGATACATTGCCGCAGACAGCGCCTACCAAGGGCAATCTGACAGCAGCCAAGCGTTCCCGGGCCCTGGCCTCGACCGGCTACGAGCTCATGGACCGCAAGCGCAACATCTTAATACGCGAGCTGATGGCGCTAATCGACGACGCGCGCGAGCTGCAGAGCCGCATTGACGCCACCTTTGCCGAGGCCTACGCCTCCATGCGCATTGCCGAGATAGCGATGGGCGGCAGCGCCGGCCTGGCGGCGGACAGCGTACCCGTGGACGACGGCTTCTCGCTGCGCACGAGGAGCGTCATGGGCGTGGAGCTGCCCTATGTCTCCGTAAAGGAGACGGAGCTCTCCGGCCCGCCCTACGGCCTGTCCTCCACCACCTCGGAGCTCGACGACGCGTATTTCAAGTTCCAGGAGGTCAAGGACCTCATCCGCGACCTGGCCGAGACGGAGAACAGCATCTACCGCCTGGCCTACGCGATAAAAAAGGCGCAGAAGCGCGCCAACGCCCTCAAGAACATAGTCATACCCGGCCTCGACGCTGACATCTTCCGCATCACCGACGCGCTGGAGGAAAAGGAGCGCGAGGAGTTCGTGCGGCTGAAGGTTGTCAAAGCCCGCAACGAGCGGCTGAAAGGAGAACAGCATGAAGCGAGCGAATAAGCTGCTCGCCGCCGTCCTCGCGCTGGCGCTCTGCCTTGGCCTCACGGCCTGCGGAGACAGCTTCGAGAGGGCCGTGGCCCGCGCGGCCGGGCAGATGGCTAAGGCGGAGAGCGTCCACGCCGACATGGCGCTCAACATGGGCGTCGAGCTCGACATACTCGGCCAGCAGAGCGGCATGGACATTGGCGTCGGCATGAGCATGGACACCGCCGGCGGCCTCACCAGCGGCGAGATGACCTTTGAGATGCTGGGCTTCAGCCTGCCGATGCAGTACATAGTCGAAAAGGACGGCGAGAGCTATAACGCCTACCTGTCCATGGACGGCGGCGAGAGCTGGAGCTCCGAGCTCGGCATCAGCGCCGAGGAGCTCAGCGGCGGCGACAACGGCATCGGCAGCCTCAGCGCCGCCGACCTGGCCGTTTTCTACCTCGAGTGCGGCACCAGCTTCGGCGACCCCGTCGAGGAGACGATAGACGGCGCGGAGTGCCGCCGCTACGACGGGCTCCTGCCCGGCGCCAGCCTGGGAGAGGCCTTCGCCCTCGCCGGCGGCAGCAGCTTCGCCGAGCTGCCCGATGGCGCCGAGCCGGCCGACTCGCCCATATCGATATGGCTGGAGAAGTCGAGCGGCCTGCCCAGGCGCATCAGCGTGGACATGACCGGGGCGATAGCCGAATACATATCGGCCTCGCTCGCGGACAGCGGACTTGCCGAAGGCGCGGTCGGCGTCAACGAGGTCACCGTTACCGTCGACCTCAGCGGCTGGAACGAGACGGTCCCCGCGACGCCGCCGGTTGAATAATCCAAATTGGGGGAACTCCTCGACAGGGTTCCCCCTGAAGCTTTTCCGGGAGGTGGCGGCATGGCCGCACGCAAAAAAAGAAGCTCCGCGCGTACTCCAAGGACCGCGCTGGGGACGCTTGCCGTTATCATCCTCGCCGCCCTCGCCTGGGCGGGGAGCGAGATGGGGCTGTTCGACAACGTGCGCCTCGCGCCGCGGGCCACGCCCCTGCCCGGCGACGGGCTCTACGTCACCTTCATCGACGTCGGCCAGGGCGACTCCACCCTCGCCAGCTGCGAGGGCGAGACGCTGCTCATAGACGCCGGCGTGCCGGAGGCGGGCCCCGAGGTCGCCGCGTATCTGGACAGCGTGGGCGTGACGGAGCTCGACTACGTCGTCTGCACCCACGCGCACGAGGACCACTGCGGCGGGCTGGACTACATACTGGAAAACTACGAGGTGGGCACGCTCTTCGCGCCCTACACGGAGTTCGACGCCTCCGGCAGCTTCACGCACTTTGAGGACACCGCCGCGGAGCTGGGCCTCGACATCACCGTGCCGGAGCTCGGCGCGGAGTTCACGCTCGGCGGCGCGGTCTTTGAGTTCATCGGCCCCGTCGGCGGCTGGGACGGCGACGTCAACGACTCCAGCCTCGTCGTGCGTCTCGATTACGGCGACGACAGCTTCCTCTTCACCGGGGACATCGGCTCCGGCCCGCTCACAGACTGCGCGCTCATAGGCGGCTACGACCTCGACTGCGACGTGCTGAAGCTGGGCCACCACGGCTCGTCCACCTCCACGGACGAGGAGGTCATGCGCCTCACCAGCCCCGAGGTCGCCATAGCCAGCTGCGGCCTCGACAACTCTTACGGCCACCCGCACGACGAGGTAGTGGCCCTCTGCGAGGACTTCGGCGCGCTGCTGCTGCGCACCGACCGCGACGGGGATATCGCGCTGCACTCCGACGGCGCCGAGGTGACGAGGGTCGCCTGAAAGACGGCTGCCAACGCCCACCCCGCGCCTCACTTCACCACGCTGCATCGCGGAAACATCTCGCAAACATCGCCCAAACATCGTTTTTTGAGCGGATATTAGCAGGGCCTGTTTGTGCGTTCAGGATTCGGGTAACTCAACAAACCGCCGCATTATC
>CALWYR010000020.1 GCA_944385805.1 uncultured Oscillospiraceae bacterium | reverse complement strand
TAGCCGCAGACGGTGCAGAGCCAGCCCTTCTTCTTGTTGACGACGGCGGGCACATAGTGCTCGAAGTCCTCGGGGCCGTGCTTGCAGAGCGGGCAGACGAAGTCGGCGGGCAGCTCCGCGCCCTCGTGGAAGTAGCCGCAGACCTTGCAGACCCAGCCCTCAACCTCGGGGCCGGCGGGCTGCTTCTTGGGCTTGATGTGGGCGTGGTAGTAGCTGTAGGTGCAGCTGGGCTTGTCGGAGAGGACGTGGGCCTCGACTACCTCGGCGATGTAGAGCATCTGGGTGCCGCAGTCGCGCGCGTCAATCACGCGGGCGGAGAGGACGGCGTTGACGTGCTGGCCTATATAGCGGACGCCGTTTTGCGTGCGCAGCTCGTCGGGCCAGTCCGCGAACTTGTCCACGTCGCGGCCGGACTGGAAGCCGAAGTGCTTAAAGGTGTCGTAGGGCACGTCCTCGCTGAGGATGCTGAGGTTGAAGATGCCGGCCTTGGCCACCATGTCGCAGGTGTGGTTGGCCTTGATGCAGCTTATCGTAATCTTCTTGGGGTCGGAGCTGGTTATCTGGCCGGCGGTGTTGATGATGCAGCCGTAGTCCTTGCCGTCGACGCGGGTGGTCAGCACCTCGCAGCCGTAGCTGAACTTGTTGAAGGCGGCGTTGTCCACCTCGAAGATGCCGTCCGCGCTTTCCGCGGCGGCGGTCACGACGCTCTCGGCCTTAGGCGGGAGCACGCTCTCGGCGATGGCGTCGGCCAGGGCGTCGAGGTCCTCGAGCTGGCCCTCGGTGAGGGCGCTTTTGATGCTGATGGCGTCGCCGATGAACTCGGTGCCCTTGAGGCCCTCGAGCAGCTTGCGCATAAGCCCGCCGCTGGTGGGCGCCCAGGAGCCGTTTTCTATCAGCGCGACCTTGCGGTTTTGCAGGTTGTGCTGGGCGATCTCGTGCAGGAGCTGCTCCATGGTGGAGAAGATGCCGGCGTTGTAGGTGGTGGCGGCGAAGACGAGGTGGCTGTACTTGAAGGCGTCGGAGAGGATGAAGCTCGGCGCGGTGACGCTCGTGTCGTACATCTTCACCTTCACGCCGCGGTCGCAGAGCTTGGCGGCGAGGATGTTGGCGGCGTTCTCCGTGTGGCCGTAGACGCTGGCGTAGGCGATGAGCACGCCGTTCTCCTCGGGCGTATAGCTCGACCACTTGAGGTACTTCTCAAGGAAGTCGCCGAAGCCCTGGCGCCAGACGAAGCTGTGCAGCGGGCAGACGAGCTTGATGTCGAGCCCCGCGGCCTTCTTGAGCACGGCCTGCACCTGGGTGCCGTATTTGCCGACGATGTTGGTGTAGTACCTGCGGGCCTCGTCGAGGCAGTCGTGCATGAAATCGACCTCGTCGGCGAAGATGCGCCCGTTGAGCGCGCCGAAGGAGCCGAAGGCGTCTGCGGAGAAGAGGATGCCGTCGGTGCTGTCATAGCTCATCATGACCTCGGGCCAGTGCACCATGGGGGCCATGACAAAGTTGAGCGTGTGCCTGCCGGTGCTGAGCGTGTCGCCCTCCTTGACCAGGTGGATGCGGCCGGAGAGGTCGGTGGGGAAGAAACGGCCAATCATGTCGCGTATCTTGGCGTTGCAGACAATCTGCGCCTCGGGATAGCGCAGGGCGATGTCCTCTATCGTGGCGGCGTGGTCGGGCTCCATGTGGTGCACGACCAGGTAGTCGAGCTTGCGCCCGCCCAGCGCGTAGGCCACGTTCTCGAAGAAGTTGTGCGCGACGGCCTTGTCCACCGTGTCGAAGAGCACGGTCTTCTCGTCGAGCAGCAGGTAGGAGTTATAGGAGACGCCCTCGGGCACGCCGTAGACGCCCTCAAAGAAAGCCAGGCGGCGGTCGTCCGCGCCGACCCAGACGAGGTCGGAGCTTATTTTCTTGGTGCAGTGCATATATGTGTGCCTCCTTGACAGTTAGAGTTGCGTGTCAACTTTCTGACAGGCCTATAATATCACCCCTGAGCCCACATGGCAACATGATTTTCAGTTGAAACGGACAAAAATGCGGCCGGGCTGAAGGCCCGGCCGCCCCGTTTATCTGCTGCGGTAGTCCTCCATCATGGAGGAGAAGAGCTCCTTGGTCGTGGGCGGCGTGTAGCTTATCGCGTTGGCCCCGGCCTCCACGGTGCGCATGATGCTCTCCTCCGCTCCGCCGCCGGTGGCGATGATGGGCACGTCGGGGAAGTCGCGCCGGATGGCCTTGACCACCTCGGGCGTGCGCGCGGCGGCGGAGACGTTGAGGATGCTGGCCCCGGCCTTGAGCCGCGCGGCTATGTCCGTCTTCTCGTTGACCACGGTGACTACGAGGGGGATGTCGATGTAGTTGGCTATCCTCTCCACGTCCTCGTTGCCGATGGGGGCGTTGACGACCACGCCCATGGCCCCCTCCTTCTCCGCGTCCCAGGCCAGCTGCAGCGTCCTTATCCCCTGCGTGGTGCCGCCGCCCACGCCGCAGAAGACGGGCAGGGACGAGTAGCGCAGCACGCTGGAGGATATGGTGGGCTGGGGCGTGAAGGGATAGACCGCCAGCACCGCGTCCGCGTTGCAGTTGCGGATGATGGCGATGTCCGTTGTGAATACCAGCGATTTGATGCGCCGGCTGTTGATAACTATCCCGCTCGCGTTGCGTACCACGTTGGGCACCTTGAGTATGTGGTGGCGAAGCTTGCTGTTGATTTGGGGGACGTATTTCGTGCCCTTGGCTCCGGGGACGCAGCCGCTTCCGTCGAGCCGCTCGGCTATCTTGTCCGCCAACCTGTCTGCGAACCTTTCTTCAAGCATTACATCAACTCCTCGGGGTCTGGTGTCGTATATTAAATTATAGCACGGCGCCTCTGTCGAATAAAGCAACGAAATGTTAAAATTGCCCGAGATATTCGCTTTTGAGCTCCAGCACGCGCAGCACGCTCTCGTCTATGCGCTCCTCGCTCAGCCAGCCGAGCTCCACGGCCTCGCTTATCGCCCTGACGGCGGCGGGGATGTCGTCCACGCCCAGCAGGATGTCCACGCCGGCCTCCAGCGCCAGCAGGCAGCGCTCGCCCATGTCGTACTGCGTGAGCGCGCCCATCTCCAGCCCGTCGGTGATAACGACGCCGTCCCAGCCCAGCTTTTCGCGCAGGAGCCCGGTCACTACCTCCTTGCTGAGGCTGGCCGGGTGCTCGCCGTCGATGGCCGTCATGGTGATATGGCCAACCATGACCATGTCCGCTCCCGCCTCCATGCCGGCGATAAAGGGCTTGAGCTCGCCCGCGAGCAACTCCCCGACGGTCTTGTCCACCACCGCCGCGCCGGTGTGCGTGTCGGTGTCGGTGTCTCCGTGGCCGGGGAAGTGCTTGAGCGTGCACATTATACCCGCGTCGTGGAAGCCCCGCACCGCCGCCGGTATGAGCTGCGCGGCCTGGTCGAAGTCGTCGGAGTAGGCCCTGTCGCCGATGACCGTGTTGGCGCTGTTCGTCCAGACGTCCGCGACGGGCGCGAAGTCCAGGTTGAAGCCCAGCGCCGCCATGTCGGAGCCGATGGTGCAGGCGTTGTCATGCGCGGTCTGCGCGCCCTGGCCCCTGTAGGAGTACATGGCGTTCACCCAGGTCGTGCCAAGCTTGTACATGAGCCGGCCCACGCTGCCGCCCTCCTCGTCTGCGGAGATGAAGAGCGGTATTTCGCTGAAGCTCTGGGCGTTTTCTATCATGGCGAGGGTCTGCTCGCGGGTGACGAGATTGTCGAGCGAGTAGATGAAGCCGCCCACGGGATACTGCTCGAGCGCCGCGCGCGTGGTCTCCCCCGCCGCCGTGACCGGCGAGACGCCGGTCAGCGCCTCGGGGCGCACTATCATCAGCTGGCATATCTTCTCCGTCAGCGTCATGCCCGCGAGCGCCGTCTCCGCCGGGCCCGGCGTGGGTACGGGCGTGGGGGACGGCGTCGGCTCCGGAGTGGGGACGGGCGTTGGTACGGGCGCGGCGGCGCTCTCCGGCGCGGGCAGGCTCTCATTGGGCGCACCGCAGGCTGAGAGCAGCAGCGCGGCGAGCAGGAGCGCGGCTATGGCAGATTCCCTCATATATTATTGACCCTTTCTCTCACAGGTGGTATAATGTTAAAGTTTCCGGGGTCTCGCCCCGGCTATTCTAACACAAATTGAAGGAAGCGTAAAGCATGGCTAAAATCGACATATTCTCCGGCTTCCTGGGCGCGGGCAAGACCACGCTCATCAGGAAGCTCATTGAAGAGGCCTACAGGGGCGAAAAGCTCGTCCTCATAGAAAACGAGTTCGGCGAAATATCCGTCGACGGCGGCTTCCTGGCCGACGCGGGCGTGGAAATAACCGAGATGAGCTCCGGCTGCATCTGCTGCTCGCTGGTGGGCGACTTCGCCAAGGCCCTCGAGCAGGTCAAGGAGCAGTTCCACCCCGACCGGATACTCATAGAGCCCAGCGGCGTGGGCAAGCTCAGCGACGTTATCCGCGCCGTGCAGGACGTGGGCGACAGCGAGCTCGTGCCGGGCAGCTTCACCACCGTCGTGGACGCCGCCCGCGCGAAGATGTACATGAAGAACTTCGGCGAGTTCTGGTGCAACCAGGTGGAAAACGCGGGCACCATCGTCCTCTCGCACACGAAGGGCATGAAGGAGGGCAAGCTCGCCGAGTGCGTCGCCATGCTGCGTGAGCACAACCCCACCGCCGTCATCGTCACCACCCCCTGGGACGAGCTCGACGGGGCGCAGCTGCGCGAGGCCATGGAGCGCGAGGACAGCCTCGCCGCCGAGCTCGAGCGCCTCGCCCGCGAGGCGGAGGATGAGCACGGCGAGTGCTGCTGCCACGGGCATCATCACGACCACGACCACGAGCACGAGTGCCATCACGACCACGAGCATGACCACGAGCATGAGCACGACCACGAGTGCCATCATGAGCACGACCACGGCCATGAGCACCACCATCACCACGGCCACGATGCCGACGAGGTCTTCACCAGCTGGGGCGCGGAGACCGCCCGCTTCTTCAGCGAGGAGGAGGTCGCCGCCGCGCTGCGCGCCCTCGACAGCCTCAGCTGCGGCCAGGTGGTGCGCGCCAAAGGCTATGTGCCCGCGGAGGGCGGCTGGATATACTTCGACTACGTCCCCGGCGAACACAGCGTCCGCCGCGGCGGCGCCGCCGTCACGGGCCGCGTCTGCGTCATAGGCGCGCAGCTGGACGAGGACGGACTCAAGGAGCTGTTCCACATTGGATAACCAGATACCCGTCTACCTCTTCACCGGCTTCCTCGAGGCCGGCAAGACAAAGTTCATCCAGGAGACGCTGGAGGACAGGCGCTTCAACAAGGGCGAGCCCACGCTGCTGCTCGTCTGTGAGGAGGGCATGGAGGAGTACGCGCCCGAGGAGTTCTCCGGCCATAAAGTCAGGCTCAAGGCCGTGGAAAACGAGTCCGACCTCACGCCCGAGAACCTCACAAAGTGGCTCGCTCAGGCCGAGGCCGAGCGCGTGCTGGTGGAGTACAACGGCATGTGGATGCTCGACAGCCTCTACGGCGCGCTGCCCGAGGGCTGGCTGGTGGCGCAGGAGTTCATGTTCGCCGACGCCGGCACCTTCCTCATGTACAACGCCAATATGCGCCAGCTCACCTATGACAAGCTCAAGAGCGCGGAGCTCATTGTCTTCAACCGCTTCAGGCCGGAGATGGACAAGCTGGAGTTCCACAAGATAGTACGCGCCGCCTCCCGCCGGGCCGACATCGCCTATGAGGCCGAGGACGGCTCGGTCGTCTACGACGACATCGAAGACCCCCTCCCCTTCGACATCAACGCGCCCATTATAAACATCGAGGACCGCGACTACGCGCTCTGGTACCGCGACGTGGCCGAGGAGCCGAAGAAGTACGCCGGCAAGACCGTGCGCGTCAAGGCCCGCTGCGTGGTGCGCAGGGGCATCCCCGCCGGCTGGCGCGTGATGGGCCGCCAGGTCATGACCTGCTGCGAGGCAGACATAGCCTTCCACGCCTTTGTCTGCGACTTCCGCGGCGTCGAGGCGCAGGGCGACGACGGCTGGTATATTGTGACGGCGTCGATGGAGTATAAGTTCCACCGCTCCTACGGCCGCAAGGGTCCCGTCCTCACCGCGGCGGCCATCGAGCCCTGCGAGGCCCCCGACCCCAGCGTGGCGACATTTTTCTGATTTGGCTTGACACCAGCCTCGCGGCGTGATAATATAATGAGCGTGTAAATGGCTGTGATGGGGAAAAGTAACGCCCGCGAGCCGGACTAAGAGAGGCGCCGCCTTTGGCTGTGAGCGGTGCCGTCCGAACGGATGTGAAATGCGCCCCGGAGCCGCGGACGGAGGAAATGCCGTCCCGTACAGGCCGCGTTAAGGCCGGCCCGGTTATCTGCCGGAGAGTGATAAGCGAGAGTGGAACCGCGTATTAACGCCTCTCATGCCCAAGGGCATGGGAGGCTTTTTGTTTGCGCCGCCTCGCTCAAGCTCCTCCTGGCCACTATCTTTTAGGAGGAACGCAAATGTTCAAAGAGCTCATGGAGACCGTCGAAGCCTATAAGCAGCGCGACCCCGCCGCGCGCAGCACGCTGGAGGTGCTGCTGCTCTACCCCGGCATCCGCGCAACCGCCAACCACCGCGCCGCGCACTGGTGCTACGAGCACAACCACAAATTCCTCGCGCGCTACATCTCCCAGCGCACCCGCCACAAGACTGGCATCGAGATCCACCCCGGCGCGAAGATAGGCAGGCGCCTGGTCATCGACCACGGCATGGGCATCGTCATTGGCGAGACCGCCGAGATTGGCGACGACTGCCTCTTATACCAGGGCGTGACCCTTGGCGGCACCGGCAAGGAGACGGGCAAGCGCCACCCCACCATCGGCAACAACGTCCTCGTCGGCTCGGGCGCCAAGGTGCTCGGCCCCTTCAAGGTCGGCGACAACTCCCGCGTGGCGGCGAACTCCGTTGTGCTGCAGGAGATACCCTGCGACTCCACCGCCGTGGGCGCGCCCGCGCGCGTGGTAAAGCAGAAGGGCGAGAAGATAAACTACGTCGAGAACGTGGAGCAGATCCATGTCACAGACCCGCTCGTGCAGGAGGTCAAGGCCCTGCGCGCCGAGCTGAACGAACTCAAAGCCGCCCTCGCGGCCAAGGATAAGGAGGAGACAGCATGAAGCTCTATAACAGCGCCACCCGCACCAAGGAAGAATTTGTCCCCAACCACCCCGACATCGTCAAGATGTACACCTGCGGCCCCACCGTCTACCATTACGCCCACATCGGCAACCTGCGCAGCTACATCATGGAGGATGTGCTCGAGAAGTACCTGCGCTACGCCGGCTACAACGTCAAGCGCGTCATGAACATCACCGACGTCGGCCACCTCAGCTCCGACGCCGACACCGGCGAGGACAAGATGCTCAAGGGCGCGAAGCGCGAGCACAAGACCGTCATGGAGATAGCGAAGTTCTACACCGACGCCTTCTTCTCCGACTGCGCCAAGCTCGACATAAAGACCCCCGACGTGGTCGAGCCCGCCACCAACTGCATAGACGAGTACATCAGGATTATCTCCAAGCTAATGGACACCGGCTACGCCTACTTCGCCGGCGGCAACGTCTACTTCGACACGAGCAAGCTCGAGAAGTACGACGTCTTCAACGACTTTGACGCCGAGGACCTCGACGTCGGCGTGCGCGAGGGCGTCGAGGAGGACACCAACAAACGCAGCAAGAACGACTTCGTGCTCTGGTTCACCAAGAGCAAGTTCGAGGACCAGGCCCTCAAGTGGGACTCCCCCTGGGGCGTCGGCTACCCCGGCTGGCACATCGAGTGCTCCGGTATAAGCATGAAGCATCTGGGAGAGGACCTGGACATCCACTGCGGAGGCATAGATAACGCCTTCCCCCACCACACCAACGAAATCGCCCAATCTGAGAGCTATCTGGGCCACAAATGGTGCAATTTCTGGGTACACGTCCACCACCTGAACACCACCTCGGGCAAGATGAGCAAGTCCAAGGGCGAGTTCCTGACCGTCAGCCTGCTGGAAGAAAAGGGCTACGACCCCCTCGCCTACCGCTTCTTCTGCCTGCAGAGCCACTACCGCAAGAGCCTTGTCTTCAGCTGGGAGAACCTCGACAACGCCGAGACCGCTTATGAGAAGCTCATAGCCCGCGTCGCCGCGCTCAAGCCCGGGGAGGGCGAGGTGGACGAGGCCGCCATGGCCCAGCTCAAGGCGCGCTTCACCGACGCGCTCGACAACGACCTCAACACCTCGCTCGCGGTCACCGCGCTCTATGACGCGCTCAAGGCCAAGACGAACGACGCCACCAAGCTCGCCGCCGTCGCCGACTTCGACCGTGTGCTCAGCCTCAGCCTTGTTGAGAAGGCGGCTGAGCTGCGCGAAAAGAACGCCGGGCCCGCCGAGGAGGAACACGACGAGCGCATAGAGGGCCTGCTCGCCGAGCGCGCCGCCGCCAAGAAAGCGAAGAACTACGCCGAGGCCGACCGGATACGCGACATGCTCGCCGCCGAGGGCGTCACGATAATAGACACGCCCCAGGGCGCGAAGTGGAAGAGGAATTGACATAGCGAAAGAGGGTTCCCGCCGGGAACCCTCTTTTCCTGCCCCAAAGGGGTCAGACGTAGATTATCATGAGGCCGATGAGTATGCCCGCGACCGTGGCGAGAGCGGGGAGCTTGCTGCGCCACATCAGTATCGCCTCGGGCATGAGCTCGCCGAAGACCACATAGTACATCGCGCCGGCGGCAAAGCTGAGGCTGAGCGCCAGCCACATGGGCGAGAGCGTGCCCAGGCAGTAGCCGAGCAGGGCGCCGAGAATGGTGGGCGCGCCGGAGGCGGCGGTTATCAGCATCGCCTTCCAGCGCTTCTGCCCGCCGGAGATGAGCGGCACGGCCACGGCCATGCCCTCGGGGATATTGTGTAGGCCGATTATGACGGCCATCACCATGCCGCTGCCGCCGAACGCGCCCGCGGCCGGGTCGCCGGCGTAGCTCGCGCCTATCACCATGCCCTCGGGCATATTGTGCAGCGCGATGGCGCAGGCCATGACCACGCCGGCGATGAAGAGCTGATAGGGGTTGGCGGGGCCGCCGTCCTCGCTCTCGTGCTCGTGGCGGGCGTAGTGGTCGGCGTGTATGAGCTCGTCGAGGTCGTCGGCGGTCTTCGGGTGGTCGGCGTCTATGTGCTCCAGCTCGTGGTTGGTCTTGTTGTCTATCCAGTAGTTGAGCAGCCATATAACCATATAGCCGAGCATGACGCCGGACATGACGAAGAAGACGCTCACCGACTCGCTCGCGCCCTCGGGCAGCATCGCGCCAGGGATCATGTCAAAGCTGACCACGCCGCACATTATGCCCCCCGCGAAGGCCAGCAGCAGGCTGACTATGCGGCTCGAGTCCCGGCGAAAAAACACGGCGATAAGCCCGCCCAGGCCCGTTCCGCCCACGCCGGCTATCGCCGTTATTATCACTATCCATGCCAGAGGTCCCATGAGTATACCTTCTCTCTTGTTGCATGAGAAGTATATACCCTCCGGGGTATCCGGTCAAGAAAATATTTAAATCAGACGCGCGGCCAGCTCCTCCGCGTCCGATACCAACACTCTCGCGCCGCTTTGCAGCAGCTGCTCCGCCGTGCGGAAGCCCCAGGCGCAGCTGATGCAGTCCACGCCCGCGGCCGCGGCCGTCTCTATGTCGACCTCGCTGTCGCCGACGTAGACCGTGCGCTCCCGCGCGGCTCCCGGGCGGCGCATGACCTCCAGCAGGCTGTCCGGCGCGGGCTTGCGGCGGATGCCGGGCCTCTCGCCCACGGCGCACTCCACCGACGAGGCGAACCAGCGCTGATAGAGCTCCTGCGTGGCGCTGTCGGGCTTGTTGGAGACGATGGCGCGGCGCACGCCGTGCGCGCTGAGGGCCTCCAGCAGCTCGTCTATACCCGCGTAGGGCCGCGTCTTCACCGAGGAGTGGGCGCGGTAATAGGCCAGGTAGTCGTCAAAGACCTCCTGGTAGTTGGGGTCGTCGTACCCGCCCGGCACGCTGTGCGCGATGAGGTAGCCCGAGCCGTAGCCCAGCCGCGCGCGTATCTCCTCGCGGCCGGCGAGCGGATAGCCGAAGTCGGCCAGCGCATGGTTGACGCCGTCGGTGAGGTCGTCAAGCGTGTCAAGCAGGGTCCCGTCCAAATCAAATATTACAGTGTCGTAGCTCATGGCTAGAGGATACCGCAATTTTCCCGGATTGTCAATGTCGAGCTTGACAAGCGGACCAGTCTGTGCTATCATATACAAGCTTGACAGGCGGAAGTACCCAAGAGGCCGAAGGGGCTCCCCTGCTAAGGGAGTAGCTGGTCTGAAGCCAGGCGAGGGTTCAAATCCCTCCTTCCGCGCCAAAAGTCGGAAAAGCCTATAGCCCTTGCGGCTGTAGGCTTTTCTTGTTTTTCTTTACGTCATGCGGGTTCGCGCGCTTTTTGGGTCATTCGTTTATCCGCGCTAAAGCGTAAATCAATGCCGGTTGTGTATGCTCGTGAGCGCTCGGAAATGCTCACGAAAAAACCGCCCGGCACATGAACCGCCCCAGATTGTGCTGTCCGCACAATCTGGGGCGGTTCAAATTCTCGCCGGGGCTGGTCTTATGTAAGGTTTTTACAGAAGGTCGAAGCGCGACAGCATGGCGGCCGCCTGCGCGCGGGTGGCTCCGCCGCGCGGGTCCAGCCTTGTCTGCGTCACGCCGGTGATGACGCCGTTCCCGACCGCCCAGGCAAAGGCCTCGCCAGCCCAGCCGCTGACGTCGCCCGCGTCGGCAAAGCCGCTCAGCCCGCCCTCCGCCGCCGGCTCGCCGGCATAGCGCCAGAGCATTGTCACCAGCTGCTCGCGGGTTATCGCGGCGTTGGGCGCGAACTCAGCGGCGCTCACGCCGGTTACTATGCCCTCGCTCGCCGCCCAGCGCACGGCCTCCGTGTACCATGTTTCACCCGGCACGTCCGTGAAGGGCAGGAGGTAGTTCACGACCGGCTCGCCCTCCGCGCGCCAGAGTATCGTCACCAGCATCGCGCGGGTCAAGGCGGTCTCGGGCTCGAAGGTCGCGGCCGAGGTGCCCTCCATGAGGCCGTGGGCGACGACGTAGTTCACGGCGTCGGTGTACCAAGCCCCGGCCGCGAGGTCGTTGAAGGACAGCTCGGGCTCGTCCGGCTCCCCGGGCGTGACCGGGACGCCGGGAACGTCGGGCGTCATCGGGATCTCCGGGTTTTCCTCGGAGATAACATAATCGCCTGCGCCGCTCACCTTGAAGCTCACGGAGCCCGCGCCCGCGTCCGAGGGCACGCCCTCGTCGCCGTGCTCCACGCCGCCGGCGGCGCCGGGGATGGTCAGCGTCGGCTGGAGCGCCGCGAGCAGGCCGCTGTTTGCGCTCACCTTGACCGTTTTTTCGCCGTCCTCGTTCTCCGTCACCTCGAGGCTCGCGTCAAAGCTGCCGCTGAGGTTGGGGTGCGCCGCCGTGCCGAAGTTCCACTCGCCCAAAAGGACGGGTTCTCCCTCGTCGACTCTGACCACGCTTATAACGCGGTCTGCCGACGTCGCCTCGGCGAAGGCCGCGGCGGAGATCTCCAGATCGTCCTCGTCGCCGATGACTATCTCGGTCGGCAGCTCCCAGTCGGCGGTGAGGTAGTTTCCCTCAGACGAGGACGCCGCCAGCCTCATCAGCCCGGAGTTCCCCGAGCTGCCGGAGCCGCCGCCGGAAAGCGCGGGCAGCGATTCGATGTCAAGCGGATCCTTCCAGCGCGGGTTTGTGACAACCTTGGTCTGGCTGTGCTCGGCAATCTTCACCGTCGGCGGCTGGCTCTGGATGTCCTTGTTATCGCTTTCAAGCGCCGCGAGGATCTCCGCGGAGCTCATGTCGCCCGCGTTCTGCTTCACGCGCCCGTAGTAGTTGCGGTAGAAGTAGAAGGTGCCGGGGTGCCGCACGTCAAAGGTGACGCCATTGTTGACAAAGCTGCAGTCGCTTATGCGGTAGTAATACGGCATTACGCTCTCGCCCAGGCTCAGTATCTGCACCGCCGTCCCGTTGTTGATGAAAGCGTTGCCGGAACGGTCTATGCCGCCCATTGCTCCTTGGTCCGGTAAACTGACGCGCAGGGCGATGCCGTTATCCGCAAACACCGTGTCGCTCATACTCATGCCGCAAAATTCATGGCCGCCGTCGTCCATCGCCACGTCGTAGCCGCTCAGCGTGCAGCGCACAGTCCAGGCCTGGCCGCCATAGAGCGCCCGGGTCTCCGTCTCGCCCGCCAGGGGCGAGGACGGCGCGACAAAGTCGATGTCGTAGAAGCTCGCGGTGGAGTTATTCATGTCCGCGCCGCCGACTATGGTCGTGCGGCCGCTGGTGCTCTTTGACTCAAAGCGTATCTCGTAATCGCCCTTATTGGTACGTATGTTTTCGGGAAGCTCAATATAGCCCTCGTAGCGCTCGCCATGCAGCTCGACGTGCACCGTGCCCTGATACGGATTGCCCAGCTCGCCGGGGAGCTCTTTTACCGCCGCCTCAATCTTACTATTGATAGTGTCCACAGAGTCATTTGCTTCGCACACTACGGTTTCTTCTGCGATGCGGTACGCCATAAGCTGCAGCGCGACCGCGCCCGTAAGCGTCTCATCGCCGGCCGTTATTTCTACCGAAGCCAGAAGCACGGCCGTCGTTGTGTAGCCCAGCTTCCGGTACAGATTAACCCGGTTACCGCTGACGGAGCTTGTCTGTAATACAGCTGTAGGTTCTTCTTCAAAGCTGAAGGTCTCGCCGAAGTCCGTGTTCCCGTCCTCGCTGTACGCTGGGCGTATCTCCATGCCAGTCACTTTGACGCTCACGGGCATGTTCCCGCCGAACTCATAGCGCTGCGTGCCGTCTTTATCCTTGACCAGCTTGGCAACAGATACGACCGGGCTGTAGAAAAACTCGCGGGCATTCTCCTCGTTGGGTTCACCGGTGACGCCGCGATATACCCAGGGGCCCTGGATTATGGTCTGCGGATCCCCGCTGAGTTCGGCAAAGCCGACAACGTATTCCTCCCCGTTAACCTCAATGCTCATGCTGCTGGTTGAAGTGCGGTTATTTATATTGATTATAACAGACTCGCCGCCAACAGACGCGCTAAGCGAACGTGTATATATGTTATTTCCTGTCGGAGCAAACTCGTCCTCATCCAGCTCTATTTCTACGGTTTTCCTGTCTTCACTCAGTGAATACGTTTCAACTGGGCCATCTATGCTCAACGATTCGGCAGCTATCTCCTCGTCCGAGCGCAGCCATAGCGTGCCCATCGTGGGCAGGGTGTAGTAGCTGACGGTCGAATCCCGCTCAATATAAGAACCTGCGCCGCAGTCCGCGGAGCTGTAGAAGGCCAGGCTCGTGCTCTCGAGCGGCTCTTCCGTCCCGTTCGCCGCAGCGGGAATTACTGCCAGTGACAGGGTCAGGCAGAGCGCCAGCGCCAGGCTCAACAGTTTTCTGCTCATTTGTACTCCTCCCTAATCGCGAAAACAAACCGCAGCAGCCGCCGGCAGGCACTGGCGGTACGGCAATTCATCGAGGCTTAAACCAACTTATTTTATTTTACTACAACAATCCCGCAAAAACAATATGCCGGGCGCATAGTATGGTAATTAATTTCAAAAAACAGCGCCCCGGCGAACATTCGCCGGGGCGTGTCCCGCGGAAAATCCGCGGCAGAGGGCGGTACATCCATGCCTTTATTATTTGCCTGCACAACGGATTGGATGCGGCGGTATGCGTACTGCTTTTGGCAGTAATCCGGGCCGGGAATCTCCTTGTATTTGGTATTGCGGCTTTGAAAGCATGCAGCCGCAGCGAGAAGTTCGTTCTAATTGCGATGCCCGTTGTAGAGACTTATATGCACGAGAACGACATGCTGGACGGCTACTATGAGGATGCAATCGACAGCCCGCTTTCCACACCGGAAGAAATCGCCTGGGCCGAAGAAAGGCTGGCTGACTAACGCTATTGTCCGGTTAAGCAAAGACAATCCCGAACACAGCCCCGTCACTATCATGCAATAGCACACACCGCAGGGCATGAAATAAAACTAAGGAGTCTCGGAACATTTCCGAGACTCCTTAGTTTTGACGTCTTTCCCGTCCTAGATGGTGGAGATAAGCGGGATCGAACCGCTGACCTCTTGAATGCCATCGGTTTCGAGGTTCTGGACTCAACGAAATTTGTTAGAAAACTTAGACAAAACAGCACTTTTTAGACACATTTTAGGTTCATTCGTTTCAACTGGTACAAT
>CALWYR010000019.1 GCA_944385805.1 uncultured Oscillospiraceae bacterium | reverse complement strand
TCTGCGAGGAGGGCATCGAGGAGTTCGAGCCCGAGGAGTTCGCCTCCCCCAACGTGAAGCTCAAGGCCGTGGAGAACGAGAGCGACCTGACGAGCGAGAACCTCATCGCCTGGCGCCGCGCGGCGGACGCCGAGCGCGTGCTGGTGGAGTACAACGGCATGTGGATGCTGGACACGCTCTACGGCGCGCTGCCGGAGGGCTGGCTGGTGGCCCAGGAGTTCATGTTCGCGGACGCCGGCACCTTCCTCTCCTATAACGCCAACATGCGCCAGCTCTGCTACGACAAGCTCAAGAGCGCTGAGCTTGTGGTATTCAACCGCTTCACGCCTGACATGGACAAAATGGAGTTCCACAAGGTCGTACGCGGAGCCTCCCGCCGGGCGGACATAGCCTATGAGGCGCCGGACGGCAGCGTGGCCTACGACGACATCGAGGACCCCCTGCCCTTCGACCTGGACGCGCCCGTCGTGGAGATCGCGGACAGCGACTACGCCCTATGGTACCGCGACATGAGCGAGGAACCGAAGAAATACTCCGGCAAGACCGTCCGCTTCAAGGGCCGCTGCATACGCCGAAAGGGCGTCCCGGCCAACAGCTTCATCATCGGGCGGCACATCATGACCTGCTGCGAGGCGGACATCGCCTTTTCCGCCCTCATCTGCAACCTTGACGGCCAGCCGATGCCGGAAAACGACGAGTGGGTCATTCTGACGGCCCGGATGGACTACAAGTTCCACCGCTCCTACGGCCGCCGCGGCCCTGTGCTCACGGCCGTGAGCATAGAGCGCACCGAGCCGCCCGCCCAGCAGGTGGCCACGTTCTATTGATGCCGTAAAACGGCCGATTATCCAAATCGCGCGCACCGCGCGCAAAAACGCCCGAGGGAGGCCAAAGGCCTTCTCCCGGGCGTCCTCTTTGCGTCCATAACCGCGCTATGCGCTTGCTTCCAGCTCGCCTTTATGGTATGCTTGGCAAAAATACTTACAGGAGCAGCATTATGATAACTGTTGAGAATCTGAGTTTGCAGTACGGCGGCCAGGTGCTGTTTTCGCAGGCAGACCTGCAGTTCACCGCCGGGAACTGCTACGGCATCATCGGCGCGAACGGCGCCGGGAAGAGCACCTTCCTGAAAATACTCTCCGGCGAGGTCGAGCCCACGGGCGGGCATGTCCATATCGACCCGAAGGCCCGCATGAGCGTCCTGAAGCAGAATCAGAGCATGTACGACGAGTACACGGTCATGGACACGGTCATCATGGGCAACAAGCGCCTGTACGACGTCGGCAGGGAGAAGGACGCGATATACGAAAAGCCCGATTTCTCGGACGAGGACGGCATCCGCGCCAGCGAGCTCGAGGAGGAGTTCGCTGAGATGGGCGGCTGGGAGGCCGAGAGCGACGCCGGGCGCATACTAAATGGCCTCGGTGTGGACACGGAGTTCCACTACACCCTGATGAGCGATCTTGACGGCAGGCTCAAGGTCAAGGTCCTGCTCGCGCAGGCGCTCTTCGGCAAGCCGGACATCGTGCTCCTCGACGAGCCGACGAACAACCTCGACCTTGCGAGCGTGGTCTGGCTGGAGGACTTCCTGATGGACTACGAGGGCACGGTGCTGGTGGTCAGCCACGACCGCTATTTCCTCAACAACGTCTGCACGCACATCGTGGACATAGACTACGGCAAGATACGCATGTACGTGGGCAACTACGACTTCTGGTACGAGTCCAGCCAGCTCATACAGAAGCTGATAAAGGATCAGAACAAAAAGGCCCAGCAGAAAATCGAGGAGCTGCAGAGCTTCATCCGCCGCTTCGCCGCCAACCGCTCCAAGTCCCGCCAGGCGACGAGCCGGCGCAAGCTGCTCGACAAAATAAGCATCGAGGAGATGCCCGCCTCCTCCCGCCGCTACCCCTGGGTCGGCTTCAAGGCCGAGCGCGAGCCGGGGAAGGACCGATTGTTCGTCACCGACCTCTGCAAGAGCGTCGACGGCGTCCCCGTGCTGAAAAACGTCAGCTTCATAATGGGCCGCGAAGACAAGATAGCCCTCATCTCCCGCAACGAGCAGGCCGTCACGCTGCTCTTCAAGCTGCTCATGGGCGAGGAGGAGCCCGATTCCGGGACGATCAAATGGGGCGTCTCCACCACGCAGGGCTACATGCCGCGCGACAGCAGCGCGTATTTCGAGGGCTGCGAGCTCTCCATAATGGACTGGATGCGCCAGTTTTCCGCCGACAAGCGCGAGAGCTATCTCCGCACCTTCCTCGGAAGGATGCTGTTTTCCGGCGATGAGGTTTACAAACCCGTCAACGTCCTCTCCGGCGGCGAGCGCGTCCGGTGCATGATAAGCAAGCTCATGCTCTCCGGCGCAAGCGTGCTGCTGCTCGACCAGCCTACCAACCACCTCGACCTGGAGAGCATCGCCGCGCTCAACAACGGCCTGGCCGCCTTCCCGTACAACATCGTCTTCTCCGGCCACGACCACCAGCTTACCCAGACCGTGGCCAACCGCATCATCGAGATCAACGCCGACGGCTCCATCACTGACCGCATGTGTACCTACGACGAATACGTCCACCTGAACGAGCTGGAAGCGCAGCCGTGACAAAAAAGGCCCTCCGCGGAGGGCCTTTTTCGCTTTGGCGCAGATGCACAAAATCGCCCGTTTAAGATCGTCAGCTCCTACGATTTACCACGCGCCACTTTTGAGGTATAATGATCTCAGGAGGCGGTCAAATGAAAACGAAAAAACGCACGGCCCGGCGGCGGGTGACGATAGCCGTCCTTGCCATCCTGGCGCTGTACGTCGTCTACTGCGCGGCCATTTCCATACAGCTGGGCTCGCTGGTCCGGCAGAGCAACAACAGCATGGGCGAATACACCGGGCAGTTTGGCATAAGCGCGGAGGATTTTAAAGCGCTGTGTTACCGACACCGCCCGAAGGCCGACACTCCCGACCACTATGACGAGGAGGGTTACCGCCAGAAGGACATAAGGTCGCCGGTGCTGACACTATCGTGGTTTACAGGCGGAAAATCAGTTTTCTGGTATAACAGCGAGCTGTGGTACGAGGGCAACTGCAAGAAAGGAAGCTGGAAGATA
>CALWYR010000018.1 GCA_944385805.1 uncultured Oscillospiraceae bacterium | reverse complement strand
GTGCATTTGATTTTGAACGGGCAAAAGAAAAAGCCCAAAATACAACTCAAAAACAGCAAAGAACGGCATAGCCGTTTGGCTATACCGTCCCTTGCTTCAATGTTTTCTTAATTCACCGCCCCATTTGGGGGCGCTGTTTTTTGTCCGCTCTTTATTTGAAATAATCCACGCCGCCTTCAAAGATAGGCTGGTACTTGTCGCCGGGGACGTTGGCGTAGAGGCCGCGGCCGCTGCGCTCGCTGTGCCCCATCTTGCCCAGCACGCGGCCGTCGGGGCTGGTGATGGCCTCGATGGCGAGGGCGGAGCCGTTGGGGTCGTAGCGCAGGTCCATGCTGGGCGAGCCGTCGAGGCCGACGTACTGCGTGGCGACCTGGCCGTTTTCAATGAGCTTTTTGAGCAGCGCGGGCGGGCAGACGAAGCGTCCCTCGCCGTGCGAAATGGCCACGGTGTGTATGTCGCCGACGGCGCATTTGCTCAGCCAGGGGCTGAGCGTGGAGCACACGCGCGTGCGCACGAGGCGGCTCTGGTGGCGGCCGATGGTGTTGTAGGTCAGGGTCGGGCAGTCGGGCGTGGGCTCGACTATTTCGCCGAAGGGTACAAGCCCGAGCTTTATTAGCGCCTGGAAGCCGTTGCAGATGCCGAGCGCGAGGCCGTCGCGCTTGTAGAGCAGCTCGTGGACGGCGTCGGAGAGCTTTTCGCGGCGGAAGAAGGCGTTTATGAGCTTGCCGCTGCCCTCGGGCTCGTCGCCGCCGGAGAAGCCGCCGGGTATTACCAGCAGCTGGCTGCGCGCGAGCGCCGCCACCATGGCGTCGAGGCTCTCCTCGACATCCTCGGGGCTGAGGTTGCGTATGACCAGCACCTCGGGCTCGGCCCCGGCGCGGCGCAGGGCCCGCGCGGTGTCGAACTCGCAGTTGGTGCCGGGGAAGACGGGTATCAGGGCATGCGGTCTGGCGGCGCGCACTGTGGGCGCGATGCGCGAGCCGGCCTCATAGCTGAGCGGAGCGACGCGCTCGGCGGCCTGCTCGGGCGTGCTCAGGTGCGGGTAGACGCCCTCGAGGCGGCTCTCCCAGGCCGATTGCACCGCGGCCATGTCCACGCTCCCGCCCGCGGCGGCAAAGACGTAGTCCTCCGTCACGAAGCCCAGAGTCTCGCCCGCGGCGCAGTCCGGTGCGAGCTCGAGGATGAAGCTCCCGAAGCGCCAGCCGAAGAGGCGGTTTTCGTCAAAGCCGCCGTCTATCCTCACGCCCAGACGGTTGCCGAAGCACATCTTGCAGAGGCCCTCGGCTATGCCGCCGACGCCTACGGCCCAGGCGGCGCGCACCTTCCCGGCGCGCATCAGGCCCTCGATTTCCTCCCAGAGCGCCAGCGTGGCCGCGGCGTCGAAGGGGTCGGCGCCCATGAGGGCGACGCGGCTGCCCGCGCGCTTGAACTCGGGGGAGACGGCGTCCGTGACCTTCCCGGCCTTGACGGCGGAGGAGGCGAGGGTGGGCGGCACGTCGAGGCTTTCAAAGCTGCCGGACATGGAGTCCTTGCCGCCTATCGCGCCCGCGCCGAAGGCCAGCTGGGCGTCCAGCGCGCCGAGCAGGGCGGCGAAGGGCTTGACCCAGCGCTCGGGCGCGGTACGCAGGCGCTCGAAGTACTCCTGGAAGCTCAGGTACACGTCCTCGTGGCCGAAGCCGCTCGCCACCAGGCGCGCGATGCTCTCGGCGACGGCGAGGTAGGCCCCGCGGTAGGGGTCCTGCTCGCTCACGCGCGGCTCAAAGCCCCAGGCCATGGCCGAGCAGGTCGAGGTCTCGCCCATGACGGGGATTTTCGCCGCCATGCACTGGGCGGGGGTGAGCTGGTATACGCCGCCGAAGGGCATAAGGACCGTGCCCGCGCCTATCGTGGAATCGAAGCGCTCGGCAAGGCCGCGCCTCGAGCAGCACTCGAGCGAGCCCATGAGGCCGCTCAGCTTCTCCGAGAGGGTTCCGGAGACGGCGGGCGAGGCGTCGCGTAGCTCCATCGCCGGCACTTTGACGGCGGTATGCTTCTCCGCGCCGTTCGTGTCTAGGAAGGCGCGCTCTATGTCGCAGACGTTCTTCCCGCGCCAGCTCATGCGAAGGCGCGGTTCGGCGGTGACCACGGCGACGGCGGCGGCCTCGAGGTTCTCCGCCGCGGCGGCGGCGAGGAAGCGCTGCTCGTCCGCCTTCGCGACGACGACGGCCATGCGCTCCTGGCTCTCGGATATGGCGAGCTCCGTGCCGTCGAGGCCGGCGTACTTGCGCTTTACGCGGTCGAGGTCTATCTCAAGCCCCTCGGCCAGCTCGCCTATGGCGACGGAGACGCCGCCCGCGCCGAAGTCGTTGCAGCGCTTGATCATGCGCGTGACCTCGCCGCTTCGGAAAAGGCGCTGGAGCTTGCGCTCCACGGGCGCGTTGCCCTTCTGCACCTCCGCACCGCAGTCGGTGAGGCTGTGGCTGTCGTGCGCCTTGCTCGAGCCGGTCGCGCCGCCCATGCCGTCGCGGCCCGTGCGCCCGCCGAGCAGTATGACGACGTCGCCCTGCGCGGGGCGCTCGCGCACGACGTTTTTCTCCGGCGCGGCGGCCACGACCGCGCCTATCTCGAGGCGCTTGGCCACGTAGCCGGGATGGTAGAGCTCGTCGACGAGGCCGGTGGCGAGGCCGATCTGGTTGCCGTAGGAGCTGTAGCCCGCCGCCGCGCCGGTGCAGAGCTTGCGCTGCGGGAGCTTGTTGGGAAGGGTGTCCTCCAGCGGCGCGGTGGGGTCGCCCGCGCCGGTTATACGCATCGCCTGATAGACGTAGGCCCGGCCCGAGAGCGGGTCGCGTATCGCGCCGCCTATGCAGGTGGCCGCGCCGCCGAAGGGCTCGATCTCGGTGGGGTGGTTGTGCGTCTCGTTCTTGAACATGAGCAGCCATGGCTCGTCCACGCCGTCGTTGTCCACCGTGATATGTATGGAGCAGGCGTTTATTTCCTCGCTCTCGTCGAGCAGGGGCAGCCTGCCCTTCGCCTTGAGGTACTTCGCGCCTATCGTGGCGATGTCCATGAGCGTTATGGGCCTATTTTCCCGGCCCAGCTCGCGGCGGACGCGCAGGTAGTTTTCATAGCTCTCGCGCACCACGAGGTCCTCGATCTCGGCGGAGTCGATAATGGTGCCGAAGGTGGTGTGGCGGCAGTGATCCGACCAGTAGGTGTCCAGCACGCGCAGCTCCGTCACCGTGGGGTCGCGGCCCACGCGCTCGAAGTAGGCGCGGCAGAACTCGGCGTCGTCGGCGTCCATGGCAAGGCCCATTTTGTCTATCAGGGCCTCGAGCCCGGCGCGGTCAAGCGCGGTGAAGCCCCCGAGCACGGCCACGTCGGGCGGCTCGGGATAGTCGGCGGCGAGGCTCGCGCGCGGCTCAAGGGCGGCCTCGCGCGCCTCCACGGGGTTAATGACGCTGTGCTTCACGGCCGCGAGCGCCGCCTCGTCGAGCTCTCCGTAGAGCAGGTAGACCTTGGCGGAGAGCACCGCCGGGCGCTCTCCGCCGCTCACGAGCTGGATGCATTCGGCGGCGGAGTCGGCCCGCTGGTCAAACTGGCCGGGCAGATACTCGACGGCGAAGACGGCGTCGGCGGCGGGGAGCTCCCAGTGCAGCTCGTCCACCTGCGGCTCGGAGAAGACCACGGGCAGGCACTTTTCAAAGAGCGCGGAGTCGATGCCCTCCACGTCATAGCGGTTGAGCAGCCGCACGCCCTCTATGCCGCCCACGCCGGGCAGGGATCTGAACTCGGCCAGCACCCTGCGCGCCTCCTCGTCGTAGGGGGCGCGCTTTTCCACATAAACTCTGTATACCATATCAGCCCTCCGCAGCCGCGAGCGCCCTCGCGCCGATGTCGCGGCGATAGTGCATGTTCTCAAAGCTTATCTTCTCCGCCGCGGCGTAGGCCCCCTCTACCGCCTCGCGCAGGGTCGGCGCGGTGACGGAGAGGCCCAGCACGCGCCCGCCGTTCGTGACGAGCGTACCGTCGGGGAGCTTTTTCGTGCCCGCGTGGAAGACCTCGGCCTCGCCGCCGGGCAGCTGGCCGTTCACGAGCCCGTGGATCTCGCAGCCCTTTTTGTAGCTCTTCGGGTAGCCGCCGCTGGCCAGAACGAGGCAGCAGCTGCACTTATCCGCCCACTTCACCTCGACCTCGGCGAGGCGGCCCGCCGTGACGGCCTCCATGATGGTCAGCAGGTCGGTCTCCAGCAGCGGCAGCACGGCCTGGGTCTCAGGGTCGCCGAAGCGGCAGTTGTACTCTATGACCTTCGGCCCGTCCTTCGTCAGCATGAGCCCGAAGTAGAGGCAGCCGCGGAAGGGCCGGCCCTCGGCGTTCATGGCGCGGACGGTGGGCATGAAGATCTTCTCCATGCACTCGGCGGCCACCTCGGGCGTGTAGTAGGGGTTCGGCGCGACCGCGCCCATGCCGCCGGTGTTGAGTCCCTCGTCGCCGTCGAGGGCGCGCTTGTGGTCCATGCTGCTGACCATGGGCACGAGGCTCTGCCCGTCCGTAAAGGCGAGGACGCTCAGCTCCGGGCCGGTGAGGTACTCCTCGATGACCAGGCGCGCGCCGCTCTCGCCGAAGGCGCGGCTCACCATGGCGTTCCTGACGGCCTCGGCGGCCTCCTCCCTGCTCATGGCGACGACGACGCCCTTGCCCAGCGCGAGGCCGTCGGCCTTGACGACGACGGGGATGGGGCAGCTTTCGACATATTTGAGCGCGGTGGGCGCGTCGTCGAAGACCTCGTAGGCCGCGGTGGGGATGCCGTACTTCTTCATGAGGCCCTTGGCGAAGACCTTGCTGCCCTCTATCTCGGCGGCGCGCCTGAAGGGCCCGAAGGCGGGGATACCGGCCTCGGCCAGCGCGTCCACCATGCCGAGGCAGAGGGGGTCGTCCGGCGTGACGACGGCGTAGTCTATGCCCTGCTCGCGCGCGTAGGCGACGGCGCCCTCTATGTCCGTGGCGGCGACGTCGGCGCAGATCGCGTCCTCGGCGATGCCGCCGTTGCCGGGCAGGACGTGGATTTCGGCCGCGCGCGGGCTTCGTTTGAGCGCGCGGACAATGGCGTGCTCCCGGCCGCCGGAGCCAATCACAAGTAGTTTCATAAGTACCTCCCGATAGGCGCTCCGGGCGGAAATCCGCCCGGAATCGTTGTTTTTAGTGGTGGAAGAGACGAATCCCGGTGAAGCACATCACCATTCCGTACTTGTTCGCCGTCTCAATGACGTTGTCGTCGCGGATGCTGCCGCCGGGCTGGGCGACGTATTTGACGCCGCTGGCCGCCGCGCGCTCGATGTTGTCGCCGAAGGGGAAGAAGGCGTCGCTGCCCAGGGCCACGCCGGTGAATTTGGCGAGGAAGTCGCGCTTTTCGTTTTCCGTCAGCTCCTCGCGGATGAAGCGGTCGATCTCGTTATCGCGCTCCGCGCGCTTGAGGGCGGGGTCAAAGCTGAGCTCGAGCACCTTCGGGTGGCGGCGCAGATGCCAGTTGTCGGCCTTGTCGCCGGCGAGGCGGGTGCAGTGTACGCGGCTCTGCTGGCCCGCGCCGACGCCGATGGTCTGGCCGCCCTGCGTGTAGCAGACGGAGTTGGACTGCGTGTATTTGAGCGTGATGAGCGCGAGCAGGAGGTCGTTCACCGCGTCCTCGCCGAGCTCCCTGTTCTCCGTGACGATGTTCGCGAGGCAGCCGCGGGTTATGGGCAGGGCGTTGTAGCCCTGCTCAAAGCGGATGCCGAAGATGTCGCGCTGCTCGATGGGCTGAGGCTCGTAGTCGGGGTCTATGCGCACGACGTTATAATTGCCCTTGCGCTTCTGGCGCAGGATCTCGAGCGCCTCGGCCGTGTAGCCGGGCGCGATTATGCCGTCGCTGACCTCGGGCAGGAGCAGCCGCGCGGTCTCGGCGTCGCAGGTGTCGCTGAGCGCGGCCCAGTCGCCGTAGGAGCAGAGCCTGTCCGCGCCGCGGGCGCGGGCGTAGGCCGTCGCGATGGGCGAGAGCTCGCCCTCGGCGAAGAAGGCGCGGCGGTCCTCGTCGGAGAGCTCGCGGGCGATGGCCGCGCCGGCGGGCGAGACGTGCTTGAAGCTCGCCGCGGAGGGCTTGCCCGTGGCGAGCTTGAGCGCGCGGACAAGCTGCCAGGAGTTGAGCGCGTCCATGAAGTTGATGTAGCCCGGGCGGCCGTTCACGACCTCGACGGGCAACTCGCCGCCCCCGGCCATGAAGATGCGCGCGGGCTTCTGATTGGGGTTGCAGCCGTACTTGAGTTCCAGCTCCTTCATTTGCTCTCCTCCCACTTGTTGATTATAACCTCTTCGCCGTCCACGCAGA
>CALWYR010000017.1 GCA_944385805.1 uncultured Oscillospiraceae bacterium | reverse complement strand
GTCTGGAGCTCCCAGCGGCGGAAGCGCAGGCCGTTGCGCTTCAGGTCGTCCCAGACGAGGAAGCCGATGCCGCCTATCGTGATAAGCGCCATGATGGTGCCGCAGACGAGCCAGTCGCCGGAGTAGGCGGTGAGCGAGGCGTAGTCGCCGATGATGTCGAAGCCCGCGTTGCAGAAGGCGGTGACGGAGTGGAAAATCCCGAACCAGAGCCCGTCCCAGAGGCCGCGCTCGGGGATGAAGCGGATGCAGAGCAATAGCGCGCCCAGGCCCTCAAAGAGCAGCGTGCCCCAGCCTATCGTGCCGGTTATCTCCGTGATGCGGCCAATGCCGCTGGAGCTTATAGAGGCGGCCATGACGCCGCGCTCGCGCATGCTCATGCGGCGCTTGACGAGCTTTGAAAACAGCGTGGCGATGGTCATGAAGCCCAGGCCGCCAATCTGTATCAGCACGAGGATGACCGCCTGGCCGAAGAAGGACCAGTGCGTGCCCGTGTCGACCATGACGAGGCCCGTCACGCAGCTCGCGCTCGTCGCCGTGAAGAGCGAGGGGATAAAGCCCGTCGCCTCCCCGCCCGCCGAGGAGATGGGCAGCATCAGCAAAAGCGTGCCGCACATGACGACGAGGAAGAAGCCCAGGGCGATGGTCTGTACGTATGTAAGCTGTCGTGGTTTGCTCATACTCACCCGACCCCGCTAAACTTGATGTTGGGGTCATTATACCATAGCCTAAAGTTAATTCAACTGTTATAGTGCACCATTTAAGCGCATTTTTCGTCGCAAAACCGGTCATTGTGCCCCAAGCTGCGCGCTTTTTATTTTCCGCGCGCCGCCCGCTTCAACAAATTGACAAGCGGGGAGAGCGATGCTATAATCTAGAATCAGATTATAATGTGCCCGCGCTTTACATAGGCATAAACGATAACACTGACAGGGAGTGATTGTCCGCAATGGACACAGGCAGTATGTTGTGCATCGCCTTCGCGGTGCTCTCGCTGGCGCTGGCGTTTTACTTTTCGCTGGTGGAGGCGGCCTTTGAGGGCGTCTCGCGCGCGAGGATAAAGTCGATGGAGGAGTCGGAAAAGCGCGTCCGCCGGGCGCTGGCCGTCATTGACGACCGGCCGCGCTCCCGCGCCGCCGTGCTCACCGGCACGGTGCTCGCGCACGCGGCGCTCTCCGCGCTCGTGACCTTCCTGGCCATAGAGCTCTGGCCGGACTGGGCCGCCGCCGTGACGGCCGTCTGCGCCGCCCTCGCCGTGTTCATGGTCGCCGAGGCCCTGCCCAAGCGCGTGGGCGAGAAGTACCCAGAGCGCCTCGCGCTCGCCTGCGCCGGCTCGCTGCGCTTCTTCACGGCGCTCTTCCGCCCCATATACGGGCTGTGCAGCCTCATCGGGAGCGGCATCGCCGCCCTGACGAAGGGCGACGCCGAGGTCTCGGTCACCGAGGATGAGCTCTACGACATCATAGAGGACATGACCGACGCCGGCAGTTTGGACACCGAGCGCGGCGAGCTCGTCAGCAGCGCGCTGCAGTTCGCCGACCTCACCGCCGAGAACATCCTCACCGCGCGCGTGGACGTCGCTGCCGTGGACGTGGAGTGGGAGCCGAAGAAGGTGCTGGGCTTCATAAAGGCCGAGCGCCACAGCCGCCTGCCCGTCTACGAGGACAGCATCGACAACATAATCGGCGTGCTGCAGATTCGCCGCTACATACGCGAATACATCGTCCGCAAGGGCGACGTTGACCTGCGCGGCCTGCTCGACGAGGCCTATTTTGTCGAGCGCGGCATGAAGATAGACGAATTGCTCAAGCTCATGAGCGCCAGGAAGCTCAACATGGCCGTGGTCACCGACGGCTACGGCGGCACGCTGGGCATAGTCACCGTCGAGGACATACTCGAGGAGCTCGTGGGCGAGATATGGGACGAGGACGACGTGGTCGAGGAGAGCTTCGTGCCCCTGGGCGGCGGCCGCTTTGAGGTCGACGCCGAGGAGAGCGTGGGCGAGACCTGGGAGAAGCTGGGCCTTGACCTCAAGGACCTGCCCGACGACTGGGAGTATAAGCTCATGGGCGAGTGGGCCTATGAGCAGTTCGACCGCATCCCCTCCACGCGCGAGAGCTTCAGCTACGGGAGGCTGAGCGTCACGGTCAGCGAGATGCGCCAGAACCGCATCGTCAAGCTCATCTGCCGCGTGCTGCCCGAGCCGGCGCCGGCTGAGGAAGGGGGCGGGGCGAAATGAGCGGATATATCGCGGCATACGCCGCGCTGCTCGTTCTCAGCGCGCTCTTCTCCGCCGCCGAAACCGCCTACAGCGAGGCCAACCGCCTGCGCATAGAGTCCGCCTCCGAGGAGGGGAAGCGCTCCGCCGCCGCGGCGCTGAAGCTGCTCGACCGCTATGACGGCACCATCAGCGCCATCTTGCTGGGCAACAGCCTCGCGAACATCTCCGCCGTGGCCGTGGCTGTCTGCGCCAGCGTGGCCCTGACCGGCTCCTACAGCTGGATATGGCTGGCCGGCGCAGGCTCCTTTGTCCTCATACTGCTCTTCGGCGAGGTGCTGCCGCGCACCGTGGCGGTCAAGAACGCCAACCGCCTGGCGCTGAGCCTCGCGGGCGCCGTCAGGGCGCTGACGCTGCTGCTCACGCCCTTTTCCTGGACGCTGGGCGGCGCGGCGAAGCTCCTCACGCTGGGCATGAGGGGCGAGGCCGGGCCCGAGGGCGACGAGGCGGCCGTCGAGGAGCTGCAGAACATCATCGAGACGGCCGAGGACGAGAGCGTCCTCAGCCAGGGCCGCAGCGAGCTGCTGCGCAGCGCGCTCGACTTCTCCGAGATAAGCGCCAGCGAGGCGATGACCGCCCGCGTGGACGTGGACGCCATCGACATAGACGACGACTGGGAGGACATACTCGAGGCCGTCGAGAACAGCAAGCACAGCCGCCTGCCCGTCTACGAGGACAGCATCGACAACGTCATCGGCTTCCTCTACCTCAACCATTTCCTCAAGGCCCTGACCGACGACCCGCGGCCTGACATCCGCTCCCTGCTGATGGAGCCGCTCTACGTCTACAGGACGATAAAGCTCCCGCAGGTGCTCGCCGAGCTGCGCCACGCCAAGAAGCACCTCGCCATCGTCACCGACGAGTACGGCGGCACGCTGGGCGTCATCTCGCTCGAGGACGTGCTCGAGCAGATAGTCGGCGATATATGGGACGAGACGGACGAGGTCGAGACCGAGATTGTGGAGAAGGCCGAGGGCGAATATGAGCTCGACGGCGACATGACCATCTCCGACTTCCTCGAGCTCGTCGGCATCGACGAGGACGACTGGGAGTTTGAGAGCGACACCGTCGGCGGCTGGACGATAGAGATGCTCGGCCGCTTCTCCGAGCCGGGCGACAGGGTGGAGTACAGCGACTTCACCGTCACCGTGCTGGCCATGGATAAGCAGCGCGTGGACCGCGTGCTGGTGAAGAAGAACCCGCCGGGTAGCGGGGACGAAAAATAAAGAGCGGCCCTGGAGAGCCAAAGGCTCTCCGGGGCCTTGCTTTCTGCGTTATTCCGTCCTGGCCAGGAACACCTCCCGGCAGAGCGGCTCCGCCGCGCCGCGGGCGCGCTCGGCGCTCGCGCGGTCGGGGAAGAGGCCGAAGACCGCGCTGCCCGAGCCGCTCATGGCCGCGCCCAGCGCGCCGCAGGAGAGCAGCGCCGACTTGAGCTCGCCCACGGCCTTGGCCGCGCGCTTGTCGAGCGCGTCCTCAAAGACGTTGTACATGCGCCGCGCGACGCCCTGTATATCGCCGGCCTCCAGCGCGGCGAGCAGGCCCGCCGTGTCGGGGCGGCAGCGGCTGCGGCGCGAGTCTACGCGCGCGAAGAGCTCGGGCGTGGAGCAGTTGAAGTAGGGCATGCAAATCACGACGTCCGTCTCCGGCAGCGCCTTCAGCGGCGTCAGCACCTCGCCGCGGCCCTCAGCCAGGGCGGTGCCGCCCATGAGGCAGAAGGGCACGTCGCTGCCCGCGGCGAGGGCCGCCGCGCGGAGCGCGTCCCCGTCCAGCGCGCCGCCCTCGAGCTCGTTGAGCGCGAGCAGCACCGCCGCGGCGTCCGCCGAGCCGCCGCCCAGCCCCGCGCAGACGGGGATGCGCTTTGTGATGCGCATGTGCGCGCCGCCGGGGCGGCCCAGAGCGGCGTAATACGCCCTCGCGGCCTTGACGGCCACGTTCTTGTCGCCGCTGGGGATGTAGCTGCGGTTGGTCTGCGCCAGGAAGTCGCCCGGCGCGGCGGGCTCTACGCGCACCTCGTCGGCCAGCGAGCAGCTCTGCATCACCATGCGCAGGTCATGGAAGCCGTCGGCGCGCTTGCCCAGCACGTCGAGCGAGAGGTTGAGCTTGGCCCTCGCCGGCAGGGTTACGCCGCCGCTCACTTTTCAAAGAGCTTCGGCATCAGCTCGGTGCCGGAGCGGAGGAAGGGGCCGCGCTCGCCGTTAGCCTCGCTGTAGGCAAGGCCGCAGCCGGGGGTGAGCTCGCGGCTGTCGTAAATCATATAGGGCACCGGCGTCGCGCCGTGCGCGCCGCTGCTCATGAAGGTGCGGTGGTCGGAGAGGATGAGCAGGCGGAAGTCCTCGCCCTTCGCCCTCAGCGCCTCGCAGAGGGGCTTGACCACGCGCTCGGAGATGCACTCGACCGAGTAAATCTTGTGCTCGAGGTCATGGTTGTGGGTGGCCTCGTCGGGCGCCTCGATGTGCACGGCGGCGAAGTCGTCCGTCTCCAGTATCTTCAGCGCGGCGGCGGTCTTGGCCTCGTAGTCGGTGTCCCACTCGCCGGTGGCCGTGGGCACGCTCACGGGCTCGAGCCCGACGAGCACGGCGATGCCGTGGCAGAGCGGCACCGCGCTCACAACGCCGCCGCCCGCGCCGTAGTGCTCGGTGAAGTTGGGCAGCTTCGCGCCCTTGCCCTCGGCCCAGAACCATATGCCGTTGGCGGGGAGATGCCCCTCAGCGCGGCGCTTTTCATTTATCGGGTGGTGCTCGAGCAGGGCGTTGGCCTTCTCCATGAGCGCGAGCAGGGCCGCGGCGTTGGCGTTGCCGCGCGGCAGGATGCCCGCGAGCTTTTCGCCCAGGTGGTCGTGCGGCGGGGCGAGGAAGATGCCCTCGAGGTCGGCGTCCTCCTGCACGGCCAGGTGGCGGAAGCTGCTGCCCGGGCGGATGCTCATGCCCGCGGCCTTCGCCATGACGGCGAACTCGGGGTTATTGAAGAGCCACTCGATAAGCTCGTCGCTCTCCTCGCCCTCGATGGAGCCGGCGCTGTGCGAGACCATCAGCTTCTCCGCATAGGGGAGGCTCTCCACGCCGCCGAGGGTGACCATGTTGCAGCGGTAGCAGGCCCCGCCCTCGGGCAGGACGCCGCCGCTGGCCGCGAGCTCCAGCGGGGCGCGGCCGGAGAAGTATTTGGCCGGGTCGCAGCCGAAGATGCCCATGATGGCCGTGTCGCTCCCGGGAGGGAAGCCCTCCGGAATGGTCTGCACCATGCCCAGCTCGCCGCGCTCGCAGAGGGAATCGAAATAGGGCTTTTTGCAGACCTCAAGCGGGGTGCGGCCGGAGAGCTCCTCCAGGGGATCGTCTGCCATGCCGTCGCCGATTATAAGTATATACTTCATGCGCTTTTCCTCCGATGCTTTAGAGTCAGGAACGCTTTGATTCCAGTTCTTATATTATAACTCAGACTTTGACACAAATAAAGAGAAAATGATATAATCACTGCCAAACAGGAAAGATTTTGCTTGTGAAAAAATTCGCAATTTGCCTATTGAAGTATTATTAGCTTTGTGCTATCATGCGGATAGACTACTAACCCGGGAGGTGGGCCGCTTTGGCCAGGAACTCCAAAAGCGCTCAGGCAGCCGCCGCTGCCGCCGAGCGCGAGCAGCAGGAATTTGAGGCTCTGCGCAGGCGCCTGCGTGCGGAGACCGAGGCGGATATGATTGTCCTCGGCGCGCTGCTGGACGCCGAGCGCCAGGCGCGCGGTATCGAGCAGGCGGCGCAGGACTACGCCGTCGGCGCCGAGTGGCGCATAAAGGAGGCCGAGCAGGAGATGGACGCAAAGGAGCGCGCCGTCACCCGCGAGGCGGTCGCAAAGGCCGCTGAGGAGGCCGCCAGGGACGCCGACGCCAAGATAGCCGCCGTCCGGGCCGAGGCGGACAAGCGCCGCGCGGGCATCTCCGCGCGCTTTGAGGCCGCGAGGGCCGGATACGCGGACAAGGTCTTCGGCCTTGTGACCGGCGCGGGCGATGAATAACGCCGCCCGCCGCGCCCTGGACATCGCCCTGGCCGCCGAGGCACGGGGCATGTACGCCGGGCTGCTCAACGCCGAGGAAAAGCAGCGCCTCGCCCAGGCGCACAGCATGCCAGAGCTCATCGGCGTCCTCACGCGCAGCGCCGCCTGGCACGACGCCGCGCTCATACTCCAGTCCGAGGAGCTGACCGACATCAGCTTTTCGGAGGCCGTCGAGCGCTGCGTATACGCCGACTTTGAAAAGCTCTACCGCTTCGCCAACGACGAGAGCCGCGAGTTCCTCAACTTCATCACACTTGACGTGGAGCTCGAGGCCATCATGAAGGCCCTGCGCCGCATGATGTATCCGGCGGCCGAGCCGCGCACGAGCAGCGAGTCGCTGCCGCCGCGCTTCCGCACGGGCCACAATCTCGAGGCGCTGCGCCGGGCGCAGAGCTGGGACGAGCTGCGCGCCGCCGTCCGCGGCAGCATCTACGCGCCTGCGCTCGACTCGCTCAAGCTCGACGAGAGGACGGGCCTGCCCTCGCTCTCGGCGGCGGTCACGGCGCTGGAGTCGCGCTTTTTCGGCTCGCTGGCCGAGTATATGAAGAAGGGCTACACCGGCCCGGCCAAGAAGGAGCTGACGGAGGCCGTCGCCTTCCGCGCCGACATGCTCAACATCTCCTACCTCCTGCGCCTGCGCCGCTTCGGCGCCTCGCCGGACAAGGCCGACGGGCTGCTGCTCTCGCTGCGCGGGGCCGTCACCGCCTCGGTGGAGCGCCAGGTGCTCGCCGCCGGCGACGACGAGGAGGCGCTGAACATAATACGCTCGACAAAAGCGGGCCGCTGGCTGCCCAGGGACTTCGAGGGCTCGCCCGAGGCCATGGTCCGCGCAGCGCAGACCGCCTATTTCCGCAAGGTGCTGCACGGCCCGCTCAACCTCGCCGCCGTCTACGCCTTCCTCACGCTCAAGGAGTACGAGGGCGACATGCTCTGCCGCGTCTACGCGGCGCTCAAATACGGGCTGCCGCCGGCGGACTACATGGACTGACGCTTCTCTTATCATTAAAATATAAACCTGATCCTTTAAAAGGGGGGCAGATACTTGGCAACGGAAAAATTGGTCAGGGCCGTCGTTTCGGGCCCTGTCGCAGTCATGGACGACGCCATACGGGCCCTGATGCTCGACCGCGAGTTCCAGCCGCTGCAGGCCAGCGCTAACCTGGGCGGACGCGGCGAGCTCACGACGCCGGACTGCGACGACATCTATCGCCCGGCCCTGGACAGCGCCGCCGCGCTGCTGGGCAAGCTGGGCATCAAACCCGAGTACCGCAGCTTCAGGGACGCCGGGTACACGCTGGAAAACTGCGAGAGCTGGCTCTCGGAGAACGCCGGCGCGGTCGCGCGCCTCACGACTAAGCGCAACAGCGCCCTGAGCCTGGCGCACGACGACCGCGAGCTCATAAGCCGCCTGGAGCCCTTCTCCCTGCTCGAGGTCGACCTCGAGGAGCTGCTGAACATGAAGAGCATGCGCATCAACTTCGGCAGCACGCTCATCGAGTACTGGGACGGCCTGCGCCGCGAGGCGGAGACCGAGTACGGCGCCTTTATCTTCCGCAGCGGCTTTGACAGCGAGAAGATGTACTGCATACTGCTGACCCTGCCGGGCACGAGCGTGCTCGCGGAGGAGCGGCTGCACTCCGCGGGCCTCACGCTCGAGGAGCTGCCCAACGCCGCCGGCCTCACCGGCATCCCCGCCAAGCGCATAGCCGAGCTGCGCGCCGAGGCCGAGGAGGCGCAGAAGCAGGGAGACGAGCTCACGCGCCAGCTGGCCGCCATGGCCGACAAGCTGGGCAATGAGGCGCTCGCGCGCTACTCCTGGCTCAAGTACATGAGCGAGGGCGTCGCGCTCAGGCGCATGGTCGGCGTAGACGGGGACCGCTTTTTCCTCTGCGGCTGGACCCCCGCCAGGGGCAGCGCCGACTTCGACGCCGCCGCCAGGGACCTCGGCTGCACCTGCCGCCATGAGAAGCCCGGCGTCATGGACGCGGGCCAGGTGCCCGTAAAATTCAAAAAGGGAAAGCTTGAGCAGGTATTCGCCCCTTTCGTTGACATGTACGGCGTTCCGGCCTATGGAGAGGCCGACCCGAGGCTGTTCCTCGCGCTTACGTACTGCCTGTTCTTCGGCATGATGTTCGGCGACATCGGCCAGGGC
>CALWYR010000016.1 GCA_944385805.1 uncultured Oscillospiraceae bacterium | reverse complement strand
CGTCATGGGCCCGGGCATGGTCATAGACATAGAGCACCTGAGCCACGAGCTGGAGCATCTCGCCGCCCAGGGCGTCGTGCCCGGCGAGGAGGGGCTCATCATCTCCGACCGCGCCACGATCTGTATGCCCTATGACAAATTGCAGGACGGCCTCGAGGAGGACCGCCTGGCCGAGCGCAAATTCGGCTCCACGCGCCGGGGCATAGCGCCGGTCTACGCGGACAAGTATATGAAAAAGGCCCTGCGCATGGGCGATCTGCTCCACACGCAGGGGCTTAAGGAGCGGCTGCGCGACATAGTCGAGTGGAAGAACCTCACCCTCGGCTCCTACGGCGCGAAGGCCGACGCCGACGAGATGTACGAGTGGCTGAGGGCCTATGGCGAGGGGCTTCTGCCGCGCATTAAGGACACGACGGAGTATCTGCACGAGGCCATAGAAAAGCGCGGCGCAAAAGTCATGTTCGAGGCCCAGCTCGGCGCTCTGCGCGACATCGACTACGGCATCTACCCCTACACCAGCAGTTCTACCACCCTCGCGGCCTACGCGCCCATAGGCGCGGGCGTCCCCGCCCACCGGCTCGACCGGGTCGTGGGGATTATGAAGGCCTATTCGAGCTGCGTCGGCGAGGGGCCCTTCACCTGCGAATTCTTCGGCGAGGAGGCCGAGCGGCTCCGCTCCCTCGGCGGCGAGTACGGCGCGGCCACGGGCCGGCCGCGGCGCGTCGGCGGCTTCGACGTCGTCGCGAGCCGCTACGGCGTGCGCGTGCAGGGCGCGACCGAGCTCGCGCTCACGAAGCTCGACGTCCTCTCCGGCTACGGCGGCATACCCGTCTGCACACATTACGAGGTGGACGGCGAGCTCACCGACTCCTTCCCCTCGGGCGGCGCGCTCGAGCGGGCGAAGCCGGTGTACGAATACCTGCCCGGCTTTGAGGGCGACATCTCCGGCTGCCGCGAGTTTTCAGAGCTGCCGGGCGCGGCGCAGGACTACGTCAAGTTCTGTGAGGACGCGGTGGGCTGCCGCATAAAGTACGTCTCCGTGGGCGCGGACAGGGAACAGATTATCGTCCGCTGAGCTTAGGGTTTGATTTTGTTATGAGACTTTTCCTTGCAATACTGCTCTGCAAGCTATCCCGCGCGCTGCTGCGCCTGCTCGGGCGCGGCGGCACGGCGCTGCCGGGGACGCTGGCGCTCAGGCTCTGCCCGGACGCCGTCTCGCGTCTGGCGAAGGGTATACGCTGCGTGATGGTCACCGGCACCAACGGCAAGACCACCACCTGCCGCATGATAGAGAAGCTGCTGCGCGAGGCGGGCTATGACCCCATGGCCAACCGTTCCGGCTCCAACCTCGAGCGCGGCATCGCGGCCGACCTCTGCGCCAACGCCGCCCTGACGGGCAGGCCGAAAAAGCGCTGGGCCGTCATCGAGTGCGACGAGGCCGCCTTCAAGCGCGTCTGCGGCGAGGTGCAGCCCGCCGTCGTGGTGGTGACGAACATCTTCCGCGACCAGCTCGACCGCTACGGCGAGGTCACGCACACGCTCGAGGGCATACGCATTGGCCTCGAGCGGGCGCAGAAGGCCGTAGTCTGCCTCAACGCGGACGACTCGCTGGTCGCCTCTCTCGCGCCTGACGCGCCCGACCGCGTGCGCTTCTACGGCATCGACGCCGCGCTCGGCGAGGGCGCGGACGTCTCCGACGCGCCCCGCTGCATAGTCTGCGGCGCGGAGTATGAGTACGAGTACCACACCTTCGCCCATCTGGGCGGCTTCCGCTGCCCCGGCTGCGGCTATTCGCGCACGGAGCCCGACGTGGCCGTCACCGCCGTCGACGCCCTCACCGCCGAGGGCAGCGCCGTGGAGCTGCGCGTGGACGGCAAGACCTATCCCGCCGCCGTCAGCCTGCCCGCCGCCTACAACCTCTACAACGCGGCTGCCGCCGTGGCGGCAGCCACCGCCCTCGGCGTGGAGCCCGCGAGGGCGATAAAGGGCCTCGCGCGCATAGAGAGCGGCTTCGGGCGCATGGAGCGCTTTGAGCTCGGCGAGGCGAAGATAACCATGATACTGGTCAAGAACCCCGCCGGCTGCGACCGCGCGCTGGAGTACATGGCCTCCGTGGGCGAGGTGAGCGCGGTCTTCTGCCTCAACGACGGCACCGCCGACGGCACGGACGTGAGCTGGATCTGGGACGCGGCCTTTGAGCGCCTTTTCGCGGATCCGGCGGGGGCCCCGCACAACATCATCGTCTCCGGCCGCCGCGCCGAGGATATGCGCCTGCGCCTCAAATACGCCGGCGCGGACGAGAACGCCGTCACCGTCATACGCGAGGTCAAGGCCCTGGCCGACGAGCTGGCCTCGATGAGCGGCGAGGTGCTCGTCATGCCGACCTATACGGCCATGCTGCCCCTGCGCGCCGAGCTCGCGGGGCGCGTGGGCAGAAAGGAGTTCTGGAAATGACCGAGCTCAACATCTGTCACCTCTACCCGGACGTGCTAAATCTCTACGGCGACCGCGGCAACGTGCTGACGCTCAAAAAGCGCCTCGAGTGGCGCGGCATAGGCTGCGCCGTCACTGAGCTGCCTATCGGCGAGCGGGCGCCGCTGGGGAAGTTCGACCTCTTCTTCATCGGCGGCGGGCAGGACTTTGAGCAGGGCCTGCTGCTGGAGGACCTGCGCTCCGGCAAGGGCGCGGACATAAGCGCCGCGGTCAACGACGGCGCGCCCTTCCTCTGCGTCTGCGGCGGCTACCAGCTCATGGGCCGCTACTACGAGACGCACACGGGCGAGAAGCTGCCCTTCCTCGGCGCGCTCGACCTCTACACCGTGGGCGGGGAGGAGAGGCTCATCGGCAACTTCGCCTTTGAGACGGAGTTCGGCCCCGTCGTCGGCTTCGAGAACCACTCGGGCCGCACCTATCTCGGCGAGGGCGTGCAGCCGCTGGGCAGGGTCATACGCGGCTACGGCAACAACGGCTCCGACGGCACGGAGGGCGCGCGGTACTTAAACGTCTTCTGCACCTACAGCCACGGGCCCGTGCTGCCAAAGAACCCCGCGCTGGCCGACGGCATCCTCGCCGCCGCGCTCGAGAGGAAGTATGGCCGCGCCGAGCTCGTGCCCCTCAGCGACATGTCCGAGCGCGAGGCGCACGACAGCGTGCTCAAAGCCCTGACGGGCGAATAAAAGCAAAAAGCGATGGCCCGCACGGCTGTGCGGGCCATCGCTTTTTCGGAATTACTCCCTGGTCTTGCCGACGAAGAACACGGCCACGAGGCCGGGGCCGGTGTGGGCGCCGATAATCGGGCCGATATGGGTGTAGAAGATGTCCTTGAAATGGCACTCGGCGTTTATCGCCTCGCCGAACTCGCGGGCCTTCTCCGGGCAGTCGGCCTCGGAGATGACGAGGGTCTGATGTTCCGCGTCGACGACGAGCTCCCTGACGTCCTGCACCATCTTTTTGAGGCAGGCCTTGTCGCCGCGCACCTTCTGCCAGACCTCGAGGTGGCCCTCGTAGTCGAGGTGCATGATCGGCACTATCTTCAGCGCGGTGCCGAAGGCGGCGCTGGTGCGGCTGACGCGGCCGCCGCGGTAGAGGTAGGTGAGGTCGTTGGTGGTGAAGATGGCCTGCACCTCGTGGTGCATAGCCTCGACGTCCTTCGCGTTCTCCTCCAGGCTGAGGCCGCGGTCGCGGTTGGCGGCGGCGTGCATGACGATGAGGCCGAAGCCCGCCGAGGCGTTGGTGGAGTCGACCACGCGGCAGGTCCAGCCGGGGTAGTCGTTCATGAGCATCTCGGCGGCGCTGCGGGCGTTGTCGCAGCTGCCGGAGATGGCCAGCGCGAGGGAGATGTGCATGACGTCGATCCCGCGCTCAGCGTAGGGACGCCAGAACTCGAGGAACTCTCCGGGGTTTATCTGGCTGGTCTTGGCGACGCCGCCGGCGCGCATGAGGTCGTAGAATTCGCGGAAGCTCTCCTCCGTCATGCCGTCGGTCATGGGCTCGCCGTCCATGGTGAAGGGCATGTGATAGGGCTCGACGCCCAGCTCGCGGCACTTTTCCAGCGAGAGGTCGCAGCCGGAGTCGGCAGTGATCTGATAAGCGTATTCGGACATTTTCGACTCTCCTTGTATAATAAAAGTGAGTGAGCCTTCTATTATCGTCAAATTATAGCTCATCGGCCTCCAATAATCAATAGTGATAATCACGGATTTAGAGCGGAAAAGCGGCATAAAAGACGTTGAAAAGCCGAGACGGAGGTGATATACTTGACATTGGTAATTTAAGCCGCTCAAAGCCTTAACACAGAGCGGCATATTAGGAGGAGGAAATATGACTGTACATGAGCTGAAGCTCCGCGCCGCGCGGGCGCGCCTGCTGGCGCTGGAGATGGTCTACGGCGCCGCCAGCGGCCACATCGGCGGCTCCCTCTCGTCGATGGACATCCTCTCGGAGCTCTACGGCGAGGTTCTGCGCGTAGACCCCGCGAACCCGCGCGACCCGGAGCGCGACCGCTTCGTAATGAGCAAGGGCCACTGCACGCCGGGCCTCTATCCCAGCCTGGCGCTTGCCGGCTTCTTCCCGGAGGAGGACCTCAAGCTCTTCCGCAGCATCGAGGGCCACTACTCCGGTCACCCCGACATGGTGCACGTCAAGGGCGTGGACATGTCCACCGGCTCCCTCGGGCAGGGCCTGGCCGCCGCGGGCGGCATGGCGCTCGCCGGCAAGCTGGACGGCAAGGGCTACCGCGTCTACGCCCTCATGGGCGACGGCGAGATAGAGGAGGGCGAGATCTGGGAGGCCGCCATGGCCGCCCACAAGTACAAGCTCGACAACCTCTGCGGCATCGTGGACGTCAACGGCCTGCAGATAGACGGCAAGACTGCCGACGTCATGCCCAGCGAGCCGCTGGACGCCAAGTTCGCCGCCTTCGGCTGGCACGTCATAAAGGCCGACGGCCACGACTTCGAGAGCCTGCGCGCCGCCTTCGCCGAGGCCGCCGGGACCGAGGGCGTCCCCAGCGTGATACTCGCGAAGACCACCAAGGGCAAGGGAGTCTCCTTCATGGAGAACAACGCCGGCTGGCACGGCAAGGCGCCCAACGCCGAGCAGTATGAACAGGCCCGCGCGGAGCTCGTCTCCGCCATTGAGAAACTGGAGGTGGAGTAAGATGGCCGAGAAAATTGCCACCCGCGCCGCTTACGGCAAGGCGCTCGTCGCCCTCGCCGAGGAATACCCCGAGCTCGTCGTCCTCGACGCCGACCTCGCCAGCGCCACGATGACCAAGGACTTTGCCGCGGCCTATCCCGAGCGCTTCTTTGACATGGGCATCGCAGAGGCCAACATGACCGGCTTCGCCGCCGGCCTCGGCACCTGCGGCAAAAAGCCCTTCGTCAATTCCTTCGCCATTTTCACCGCCGGCCGCGCCTGGGAGCAGGTGCGCAACTCCGTCGCCTATCCCCGCCTGAACGTCAAGTGCGTCGGCTCGCACGGCGGCCTCTCCGTCGGCGAGGACGGCGCGACCCACCAGTGCGTGGAGGACCTGGCGCTCATGCGCGCCATCCCCGGAATGCTGGTCGTCAACCCCTGCGACGGCAACGAGATGCGCGCCGCCGTCAGGGCGCTGCTCGAGTACGACGGGCCCGCCTATCTGCGCCTGGGCCGCATGGCCGTCGAGACCGTCACCGACAGCGTCGAGGGCTACAGCTTCGAGCTGGGCAAGGCCGTCAAGCTGCGCGAGGGCACGGACGCCACCGTCTGCGCCACCGGCCTCATGGTCCAGCGCGCGCTGGCCGCGGCGGACATGCTCGCCGAAAAGGGCGTCAGCGTGCGCGTGCTCGACTTCCACACGATAAAGCCCCTCGACGCCGAGGCCGTCTGCGCCGCCGCGCGCGAGACCGGCTGCATCGTCACCAGCGAGGAGCACAGCGTGATAGGCGGGCTGGGAAGCGCCGTCGCGGAGTGCGTTTCCGGCTGCTGCCCCGTCCCCGTCGTGCGCCACGGCGTGGAGGACGTCTTCGGCCGCAGCGGCAAGGCGGAGCTGGTGCTCGAGCACTACGGCCTCACCGCCGCCGGGATTGCCGAGAAGGTAGAAAAAGCAGTTTCTCTGAAGAAATAAAGCATAATCGTTAAAATAACCACAAACATTGTAGCCCTCTTCCGAAGAATTTGTACACTTGCACGAAATCCGGCAGTTATTTTTGTTGTAATCGCGGATTGAAAAAACCATATCGGCTGAGTTAAAATGGATACAACAAAGCTGATAATAGTTGCACGGGAGAGATAGAGGTGCGAAATTGCAGGGCCGCACTACGGCCTGCGTTTCGCACCGCTTTTTTTACCGAGAATCGGCTCAAAAAACGGAAAGAAGGTATATTACTTGGACAAAAGGCTGGAGTTTTTCGAAAACGAACCAATAATCGCGGCGGTCAAGAGCGAGGAACAGCTCTGCCGCGCTCTGGCCTCGGACTGCAATGTAATCTTCTTCCTCTTCGGTAATATATGCAACATTGCCTCTCTCGTAGACAGGGTGAAGGACGCGGGAAAGCACGCGCTTGTGCATGTCGACCTCATCAACGGCCTGGCAGCCAAGGAGATCGCGGCCGACTTTATCCGCAGCTTCACCCGCGCGGACGGTATTATCAGCACAAAACCACAGCTCCTGCGGCACGCGAAGGAGGTGGGGCTCATAACGGTACTGCGCGTTTTCATCCTGGACAGCATGGCCCTGGACAACATCGACAAGCTGCGCAGCTCCTGCAACCCCGACCTCATCGAGCTCGTGCCCGGCCTGGTGCCAAAGGTCATCAAGCTGGTCAAGTCGCTCTACCGCACGCCGATAATCGCGGGCGGGCTCATACGCGACAAGGACGACACGATGAGCGCGCTGTCCGCCGGGGCGGTATGTATCTCCACGAGCTGCGAAGCCGCGTGGAAGGAAATGGGGGTGAGCTGAGCCGCCGGAGGGCGGAAAGGAAAAATCAGCGGAAAGGAAGTGGAAGCCATGAAGTACATTATGGCCCTTGACCAGGGCACGACCAGTTCGCGCTGCATCCTCTTTGACCACAGCGGCAGGATATGCTCAGTGGCGCAGAAGGAGTTCACGCAGTACTACCCGCAGCCCGGCTGGGTCGAGCACGACGCCCAGGAAATCTGGGACACCACGCTGGAGGTCGCGCGTATTGCGATGCTCAAGCTCAAGGTCAGCGCGAAGGAGATTGGCGGCATCGGCATCACCAACCAGCGCGAGACCACCATCGTCTGGGACGGAAAGACCGGCGAGCCGGTGTGCAACGCCATAGTCTGGCAGTGCCGCCGCACCAGCGAGATGGTCGACAAGCTGATGGCCGACGGCTTCGGCGATATGATACGCGCAAAGACCGGCCTGGTGCCCGACGCCTACTTCTCCGGAACCAAGCTCAAGTGGATACTGGACAACGTCCCCGGAGCGCGCGAGCGCGCAGAGCGCGGCGAGCTGCTCTTCGGCACGGTGGACACCTGGCTTATATGGAAGCTGACCGGCGGCCTTGCGCACGTCACCGACTACACCAACGCTTCGCGCACGATGCTCTTTGACATCCACCGCCTTTGCTGGGACGAGGAGCTGCTGAAGCTGCTGGACATCCCGGCGTGCATGCTGCCCGAGGTGCGGCCCTCCAGCCAGGTCTACGGCTGGTCGAGCTACGAGCTCTTCGGCGGGGAGATCCCCGTTGCCGGCGCGGCCGGCGACCAGCAGAGCGCCCTCTTCGGCCAGTGCTGCTTCGAGCCCGGCGACATGAAGAACACCTACGGTACGGGCTGCTTCCTGCTGATGAACACCGGCTCCGAGCCGGTCGAGAGCAAAAACGGGCTCCTGACCACTATCGCCGCTACACTCCCCGGACAGGTGCAGTACGCGCTCGAGGGCAGCGTCTTCACCGGCGGCGCGGCGGTACAGTGGCTGCGAGACGAGCTGGGCGTCATATCCAGCGCGGCGGAGTCGCAGGAGTATGCCGAGAGCGTGCCCGACACGGCGGGCGTGTATGTGGTCCCGGCCTTCACCGGCCTGGGCGCGCCGTATTGGAACCAGTACGCGCGCGGCATGATAACCGGTGTGACCCGCGGCTTTTCCCGTGCGCACCTCGTGCGCGCGACGCTCGAGAGCATAGCCTACCAGACCTGCGACATCTGCAAGGCCATGGAGAAGGACGCCGGCGTCCCGCTGACGGGGCTCAAGGTCGACGGCGGCGCGTCCGCCAACAACTTCCTCATGCAGTTCCAGTCCGACATACTCGGCGCGGCGGTCGTGCGCCCCAAGTGCATTGAGACGACGGCTATGGGCGCGGCGTATCTGGCCGGCCTGGCGGTCGGCTTCTGGGAGAGCCTGGACGACGTCCGGGCCAACTGGGACACCGAAAAGGTCTTCAAGCCCGAAATGGACGAAGACAAGCAGGCCAGCCTCCTCAAAGGCTGGCACAAAGCAGTAAAATCCGCCCTGATATGGACGGAGGATGAGTAAAGAGGGAACGTATTTTTATTCAAGCTTGGGAGAGAAAGAGAGAAATAGGCTTGACTGATTGACAAGGAGGGGAATATGGAAAAGACCAAAAAACGTGCGAAGATAATGGTTTGCATAGCCATCGCACTGATGCTGATTAGCATGATTGGTGCATCTATCGTCCAGACAGACGGCGGCAGCGTAACGATAAAGCAGCTGTCTATAGAAACCGACGCTGGATTCATGATGGATTGCGACCTTTATATACCGGCCAATGCAACGGCCGAGACTCCTGCGCCGGGCATAGTTACCAGCCACGGTAACTACAACAATAAGGAGATGCAGGACGCTAACTTCGTTGAGCTCGCCCGCCGCGGTTTCGTGGTTTTGACCATTGACCAGCCTAACCACGGCAACTCCGACTGGATAGCAAGCAATGATAACACTGAGGTCGCTGTTGGCATTTATCAGGGCGCTATAGCTCTGTCCCGACTGCCTTACGTTGATGCCAGTAAGATTGGTGTCACTGGCCATTCAATGGGCGGCAACTCCTGCAACTACGCGATTCAGGCTGAAAATGCTAACGGCACTCATTACATAGCGTCCGTCCTGCTCAACTGCGCCGACGCTTTCTACACCGACGATGACGGCAACTTCGTTAATATCTACGGTGACCGTGACGTTGGTATTCTTTCCGCTGTTTACGACGAGTTCTTCCACTACGTCTATGGCGAGGGCGAGAAGCCCATTCAGTTTGCTCCGCAGTTCATGGAAACTGACAAGGCGCAGTCTTTCCTGAATTTTGGCGCTGACCCGTCCGACGAGGGGTTTGAGACTCGTGAAGCGGATACCGTTTACTACGCTGACATTGAAGGCGGAGAGGACGTCATGCGCGTCATTTACCGCCCTGACATAATCCATCCCTGGGCGCACTTCAGCTACAAAGCTACTGAAGACGTTATCGAGTACTTCTCTGAGAGCCTTGGCGCTCCCAATCCGATTCCGGCCTCCAATCAGGTCTGGCAGTGGAAGGAAGCCTTCAACTTTGTGGGCGTCATCGGCATGGCCCTGTTCATCGTGTACTTTGCCACTCTGATGGTTTACACCCCGCTGTTTGGCGAACTGCGCAGCACCGAGGTTGTCGCGCCTATGGCGGCACCCGACAAGAAGGGCAAGCTCTGGTTCTGGGGCAGCTTGATTGTCTCTGCAATTTTCGCTACTGTTATTTATTTGCCCGTCGTATCGCTAGGCAACCGCTCTAAGACGGTACTGCAACCCGAGAGCTTTGGTATAGCTCTCTGGGCTATGTGCTGCGGCCTCTTCACTATCCTCAGCATGTTTGTGTATTACAAGTGCTATGGTAAGAAGAACGGGTTCAATCTCCGCGAGCGCGGCGTGACAATGTCTTGGAAGAAGCTCGGAAAGAGCGTACTGCTTGCCGTTATAGTTGCCGCTGTGGCTTATACTTGGGTCTTTGTGGCCGACTACTTCTTTAAGACGGACTTCCGTCTCTGGACTCTCGCTATTAAGACCTTTGAGGCCGACAAGATTTACATCTCCCTCTGGCCGTATGTCTGGATGTTCCTCACCTTCTATGTTGCCTCCTCTGTGTCGGTTAACAGCTTCAACTACAACACAATCGGCGGCAAGAAAGGCTATGGCAACATCATAATTCTCGCCCTGTTCGTGGCGTTCCCAGCTCTGGTTCTGCCTTGGATCCAGTATGGTTACTACCTGAACACCGACATCATCCTCTTCTGGGGTGCTACAGACAGACTGCACATGTACACGCTGTGGCTGTTCCCGATGGTGATAATTCTCATAGGTGCAACGCTAATGAACCGCGCAATTTACAAGGTTACCAAGAACCCGTATATTGCTGGCATCATCCTCGGAATAGTTATTACCCTCAGCACCTGCACCAATACTCGCATCTTCAACTTCTGAGCCAATTAGCGCATTACAGGAGGGCCGCCGCTAGTGCGGCGGCCCTTTTTATGCCTGAAATTGTTGATTTGTTCACAATTTCGTGTTAAAATACCAGAAATTATGGAGGGTTAATTATGATTCTCGACTGCGAGCGGTATGCCGGGCCGTGCGAGTGCGGCAGGGAGCACCCGCTTGAAACCAAGCTGGTGGTCGTCGACTACGGCTGCCTCGAGCACTTCGACGAGTACATGGAGCGCTGCGGCCTCACCGGCAGGCGCACCGTGATTTACGATACAAATACCTACAACCTCCCCGGCATGGTGCACGTGCGCGCCGACAAGGAGCTGGTGCTTGAGGCCAGGGGCCTGCACTCCGAGCAGCGCATGATCGAATCCATCATCCCCCAGCTCGACGACCCCGAGGTCATCGTCACCGTCGGCAGCGGCACACTGATGGACTTCGCCCGCTACCCGGCCAACAAGCTCGGCATCCCCTTCGTCGCAATCCCCACGCTGGCGAGCAGCGACGGCTTTACCGCCAATATCTGCTCCGTCGTCATTGACGGCCAGAAGAAGAGCATACCCATGCACGCCCCCGCGCTGGTCGTGGCCGACCTCAACATAATCTCCGGCGCGCCGCGCTTCCTCACCGTGAGCGGCATCGCCGACATCCTCAGCAAGCATATATCCCTCGCCGACTGGAAGATCGCCCGGCTCGTGAGCGGCGAGTACTACTGCGGCCGCGCCGCCGACGCCGCGCAGGAGGCGCTTGACCTCATGACGCAGTGCGCCGACAAGATGCTCCGCGGCGGCGAGCCCGACTATGAGGCCATGACCATGGCGCAGATGATTTCCGGCCTTTCAATGCAGATGCTGGGCAACTCCCGCGCCGCCTCCGGCGCGGAACACCTCATAGCGCACCTTGTGGAGATGAAGCCGCCGCGCTTTGAGAACGCGCGGGGCATCCACGGCGAGTGCGTCGGCGTGGGCACCGTGCTGTGCGCGCGCGAATACCACCGCCTGGCCGGCCTGCCGGCGCCAAAGGCAAGGGCCTTTGAGCCGCTTGACGAGGCCTGGGTGCGCGAGAAGTTCGGCCCGCTCGCCGACGGCGTGCTGAAGGAGAACGAGCACGACGTGCTCGCGACCTTCGACCCGCAGAACATAGTCGACCACTGGGAGGAGATACGCGCCATTATCTCCGCCATCCCCAGCGCCGCCGACCTCGCCTGGACCTTCCACGCCCTCGGCGGCAAGTACACATTGAGCGACATCGGGATTGACGAGAGCCTCGCCGGCGAGGTGCTCGACATCTCCGCCGCAATAAGAAACCGTCTCACGCTCGTGCGCATGCGCCGGGTGCTGGACTTTGGAGAGGAAGCTTGATTTAACATGAAAGTCTGCGTGTTCGGCGCGTCCAGCCGCGACCTTGCCCAGGTTTATTACGACGAGGCCTACGCCCTCGGCGCCGCCCTCGCCCGCCGCGGGCACCAGATAGTCTTCGGCGGCGGCCAGAGCGGGCTCATGGGCTCCGCGGCCCTCGGCGCCAAGAGCGAAGGCGGCTATCTGATTGGAGTGGCCCCAAAATTCTTTGACGAGCCCGGCATACTCTACGACGGCTGCGATGAAATGCTGTTCACGGAGACTATGAGCGAGCGCAAAAAGGCGATGGAGGACATGTCCGACGCCTTTATTACCCTGCCCGGCGGCATCGGCACCTTTGAGGAGTTTTTCGAGGCGCTGACGCTCAAGCAGCTCGGACGCCACGCCAAGGCCATGGCCGTCCTCAACACCAACGGCTACTACGACGCCATGGAGGCAATGCTCCAGCGCGCCGTCGACGAGGCCTTCTTCCCCGAGGACGGCAAGGCCCTCTACGCGGTCTTCACCGAGCCGGAGGCGCTGGTCGGGTATATAGAGACTTACGTCGCCGAACCGGAGGACGTCTGGAAAGAGAAAATCTTCGGCAAATATCCCGGCAAATAAAGCGAAGGGCGGACAGGCTGTCCGCCCTTCCTTCTTGCCTGTGAGGGGAAAATGTTGTATAATTCGTCACATGAAGACTTTATACGCCAAATTAATATGCTGTGCGCTCGCGCTCGCGCTGCTCGCCGTCTGCTCCGCCCGGCCCGGCGTCGAGCTGCCGCGGCCTGATTACGCCACACCGGCGCCCACGCCCAGCGCCGCGCCGACGCCATCGCCGACGCCGGAGCCGCAGGACGAGTACTTCACCATCTCCATGTGCGGCGACTGTACGCTCAGCTCCAGCCAGCGGGAGGACACCTTTGAGTACATCGTAGACGGCGACATGGCCTATCCCTTCTCGGGCGTGAAGCAGTTTTTCGAGGACGACTACCTCACGATCGCGAATTTGGAGTGCTCGCTCTCGGAAGAGAGGCTCTACGGCAGCTCGACCTTCCAGTTCTGCGGCGACGCGGAGAACGCTCAGATGCTCGTCGAGGGCAGCGTCGAGTTCGTCACGCTCGGCAACAACCACACGATGGACTTCGGCCAGAAGGGCCTTGACAACACCACGGCCACGCTCGAGCAGTACGGCATAGACTACGCCGTGCCCGACGGGAGCTTTGTCTACCAGTCCGAGGGCGGCCCGGCGATCGGGCTCTACGCCGCGCCCTGGTGCGCCACCGAGGCGCAGGTACGCGCCGGCGTCTCCGCTCTCGCCGCGCGCGAGGACGTAGACCTTGTCGTGTGCCTCATGCATTGGGGCCTCGAGGGCTATTACCGCCAGAACGTCAACCAGACCGCCCTCGGTTACGCCGCCGTCGACTCCGGCGCGGACATCGTCTACGGCTCGCACCCGCATATATTGCAGCCGATTGAGGAGTATAACGGCGCGTACATCATCTATTCGCTGGGCAACTTCGTCTTCGGCGGCAACACCAACCCGCGCGACAAGGACACGGCGATAGTCCGGTTCACGATAAAGCGCGCCGTGGACGGAGAGGTGACGGTCGAGGGCATGGAGAAGATACCCTGCTCGCTCACCAGCACGCCGGGCATGAACGACTTCCGCCCCAAGCCCTACGAGGAGGGCACGGAGGAATATGAGCGCGCCATGAGCAAGCTCGACGGGACCTACGACGGGCCGAACCTCATCATTGACTACTCTGAGTACCACGAGTCGCCCAGCCCCTCGCCCGCGGAAGGAGGAAGCGAAAATGAAAGCTGAACGGCCCTTTCCCGCCGTCACCGTCTCGCCCAAGGCCGAGCGCAGCCTTCGCGCGGGCCACCCGTGGCTCTACGCCGAGGAGATACGCTCCGTGACCGGCGAGCTCGAGCCCGGCGGCATCACTGACGTCCTGACGCAAAAGGGCGCATGGCTCGGCGCGGGGATATACTCGCCCGAGAGCAAGATCGCCGTGCGCATACTCTCGGACAACGCCAACGAGCGCTTTACGGACGCCTTTTTCGAGCGGCGGGTGCAGTACGCGCTGGAGTACCGGCGCCGCGTGATGGGCGCGGACTTCAACGCCTGCCGCCTCATCTTCGGGGAGGCCGACGGCCTGCCGGGCGTGACGGTCGACCGCTTTGAGGACGTGCTCGTGACGCAGATCCTCTCCTACGGCATGGAGCGGCGCAAGGCTGTGCTCTACCGCGCGCTGACGGAGCAGCTGGCGGCGATGGGCGTGGAAATACGCGGCGTCTACGAGCGCAGCGAGTCCGCCCTGCGCGCCAGGGAGGGGCTTGAGGTCGTCTCCGGCTGGTACGAGGGCCTGCCCCACTCGGGCGCTGCGAGCACAGTAATAACTGAAAACGGGATAAAATATACGGTAGACTTCGCCAACGGGCAGAAAACCGGCTTTTTCCTAGACCAGAAGTATAACCGCCGCGCCGCCGCGCGCATAGCGCCGGGCCTGCGCGTGCTCGACTGCTTCACGCACACCGGCTCCTTCGCGCTCAACTGCGCCGCCGCGGGCGCGGAGCACGTCACCGCAGTGGACGTTAGCGAGAGCGCTGTCGGGCTCGCCCGCGCCAACGCCGCGCTCAACGGCCTGGAGGACAGGATGGACTTCCTCGCCGCCGACGTCTTTGATCTGCTGCCGCGCCTGCTCGAGGAGAAGGCGAGATACGACTTCATCATCCTCGACCCGCCGGCTTTTACCAAGTCGCGCCGCACCGTACACAGCGCCGAGCGCGGCTACAAGGAGATAAACTACCGCGCCATGCGCCTCCTGCCGCGCGGCGGCTATCTCGCCACCGCCTCCTGCTCGCACTTCATGGGCAGCGAAAACTTCGAGCACATGCTCCGCAGCGCCGCCCGCGACGCCAACGTCACCCTCCGCGAAATCGAGGTGCGCAAGCAGGCGCCCGATCATCCGATTCTCTGGAACGTCCCCGAGACGGAGTACCTGAAGTTCTATATTTTCCAGATAGTATAGCGAAAGCGCCCGCCGGACGGCGGGCGCTTTCGCTTACATATAGGTCACAGTCTCCTCGAGCGGCTTTCTGCTCGTGTGGTTGGGCAGGGGGCCGGCGCCTTCGGCGGCGTAGCCGAGGTCGAGCAGCATGAGCAGCTTCTCGTTCTCGGGCAGGCCCAGGAGCCCGGCGGCCTCGTCGGGGTCAAAGCGGTTGAGCCAGCAGCTGTCGACGCCGGCGGCCTTGGCCGCGAGGGTCAGGTGCGTGGCGACGATGGACGCGTCCTCGACGCCGGAGTCGTACTTCCCGCCGGGGTAGACGAAGACGTTGGAGCTGTCGTAGGCGACGGCCAGCACGGTCGCGGCGCCGTAGCGGCAGGGCGTAATCGCGTCGACCCTGGCGAGGGCCTCGGGCGACTGCAGGACGTAGATTCGCTGCTCCTGCAGGTTCTTGGCCGTGGGCGCGAGCCGCCCGGCCTCGAGAATGGCGTTGAGCTGCACGGTCTCCACCGGCCTGCCGTCAAACTTCTTGCACGCATATCTCTCGCGCACGACGTCAAAGAAATCCATATCACATACCTCCCATAAACTAGCGGATATATGGATTATACCACGCCGGGGAGGAAAAGGGAAGCGCTCCGCCGCGGGAGCGCCGTATTTTGGAATATTCGCTCCCCGCCGCTTGCATGACGGCGGGGCGTCTGCTATCATATCGATACAGAGACGAAAACATGGTATCGTTTGAAAGCGCCGGCGCCGCGCCGCCGGCTCCGCCGGGCATGACAGCCATAGGTGAGAGATACGGGGGAGGATTGAGACTATATGTACGACATTGTGGCTTTAGGGGAGTACCTTATTGATTTTTCACCCGCTGGGGTTGGGCTGATGGGTAATCCGTGTTTTGAGATGAACCCGGGCGGCGCGCCGGCGAACTGCCTGGCGGCCTGCGCGCGGCTGGGCGGGAGCACGGCTATGATAGCGGCGGTCGGCGACGACAGCTTTGGCCGCTTTCTGCGCCGGAAGGCCGACAGAGCGGGCATCGACACTCGCTTTGTTGTCACCGTGCCGCAGAGCACCACCCTCGCCTTCGTCAGCGTGGGCGAGGGAGGAGAGCGTGAGTTTGCCTTTGTGCGCGAGCCGGGCGCGGACACGATGCTGACGCGCGGGCATGTGCCGGAGCAGGCGCTGAGCGGGACGAGGATATTCCATTTCGGCACCCTTTCCATGACCTCGGAGCCGGCGCTTTCAGCCACGATATACGCTGTGGAGCGGGCGCGGGAGCTGGGCGTGACCGTGTCCTTCGACCCGAATTACCGCGCGCCGCTATGGGACGGCGAGCAGCGCGCCAGGGACCGCATGCTCTGGGGCGCGGCGCGCGCGGACATAGTCAAGCTTTCGGAGGAGGAGCTCGAATTCATGACCGGCCTCCCCCTCAGGGCCGGGGCCGGGTCGCTGCTGGAAATGGGCCCGCGCGAGCTGTACGTCACGGCGGGCGCGCGGGGCGCGTACTACTTCACGCGCGAGGAGGATGGCTATGTGCCCGGCTTCGCGGTCGACGCGATCGACACCACCGGCTGCGGAGACGCCTTCACCGGCGCGATGCTCTATCAGCGCTGCCGCGCCCCGGAGCGCGAGATAGCCGCGCGCGTGCGCTTCGCCAACGCGGTCGGCGCCCTCTGCGCCACCAGGCCCGGCGGCATCTGCGCCATGCCAGGCGCGGAAGAGGTCAGCAGGCTGCTGGAAAGCGCCGAAGCAGCCGGGCGTCCGGTTATATAAGCTAAAGCCGGCGGCCTGCGCTTTGAGCGCGGGCCGCGCGGCTTTCACTGTTGCCTCCCGGCGGACATTGCTCTGGCTTGTGTTTAAAATATCCAAATTTACGCTGGTGAAGAGTGGAATTTTGCTTGCGTTAGACGCGCCAATCAGACTTTTTCTTTGCGTGCGAATGTGATATAATGCACGCGAAGCCCTGCGGAAGGCCGCGGGGATACGGAGAGCGCGGGGGCGTGAGTTGAAATAACTCGCGCACCTGTGGTATACTATTTACGATAAGCCGTTTGGCCGGCATTCTCCGGAATTTTTCAGCCAACAATCACTGACAACCGAAAGGAAGATTTGTCATGCCACGGAAGAAAACCGACGTCACCGAGAACAATATAGCCGCCCCCGAGGCCGCCGCCCCGGAGGCGGAGAAGAAGGCGCCCGCCGCAAAGAAGCCGGCCTCCGGCGCTAGAAAGAGCCCCGCAAGGAAGCCCGCCGCCGAGGAAAAGGCCGCCGCCAAGGCCGAGCCCGCCGCCGAGGAAAAGGCCGCCGTCAAGGCCGAGTCCGCCGCCGAGAAGCCGGCCGCGAAGAAGACCGCCTCCGGCGCGAAGAAGAGCGCCTCCACCGGCGCCAAGCGCACGAGCAGCCGCAAGTCCCCCGCCAAGAAAGCCGCCGAGGCCGCGCCCGCGGAAGAGGCCACGAAGCCCGCCGAGCCCGTTGTTGAGGAAGCTCCCGTCGCCGTGGAAGCTCCCGTTGTCGAGGAAGCCCCCGTTGTCGAGGAAGCTCCCGTTGTCGAGGAAGCCCCCGTTGTCGAGGAAGCCCCCGTTGTCGAGGAAGCCCCCGTTGTCGAGGAGGTCCCGGTTGTTGAGGAGACCCCCGTTGTCGAGGAATCCCCGGTTGTCGAGGAAGCCCCCGTTGTCGAGGAAGCTCCCGTCGCCGAGGAAGCTCCCGTCGCTGAGGAAGAGCCTGCCGTTGAGGAGGCCGAGCCCGTAAACGCCATGGCCAACCTGCCGCGCAGGAGCGTGGCCTTCATCGGAGCCGAGTGCCACCCCTTCGTCAAGACCGGCGGCCTGGGCGACGTCATGTACGCCCTGCCGCGCGAGCTCGCGCGCCTCAACTGCGACGT